>JABEEB010000002.1 GCA_012999515.1 Salifodinibacter halophilus
TCAACGACCTTCAAAGCGCCTAGCAGTCCGGCGATACTTATCGCTGCCGGCAGCCAGAGCGCGACGCGGTATACATCAACCTTCCGGGCACCGGAGTACGAATCACCGACATCGCCCCGGGGTCACCTATGCTCCTCAGGCGTCAGCCGCGGCGCGGTCGACCAGCGGGTGCTGCTTGAGGCTGGGCAGAGCCAAGCCGTCGGCGTCGAAGAGATGGGCACGGCCGGGATCGAAGCCGCAACACACCTTGTCGTGCACACGATTGGTGACATCGCCATCGGCCATGATGGTCACCATGGACTCGTCCATCATCTGGACATACAGCGAGGTCTGCCCCCCCAGGCGCTCGAGCACCCGGATATCGCCACTCATTGGCCCCTGATCATCGAGCGCCAGGTGCTCGGGGCGGATGCCCAGCTCCAATGAGGTACCGGGGCGCTGGCCCTGGCCATCCACCGGCACCTTGATGACACCGCCGCCCGGCAGGCGCACGCTGGCCCCTTCAGCATCGGCCTCCACCACCTCGACGGGCAGGAAGTTCATCTTCGGCGAACCGATGAAGCCGGCCACGAAACGGTTGAGAGGATGGTGGTAGAGCTCCATGGGCGAGCCGACCTGCTCGACCATGCCACCCTGAAGCACCACGATCTTGTCAGCCATGGTCATGGCCTCGATCTGGTCGTGGGTGACGTAGACCGTGGTGGCATCCAGCTCCTCGTGGAGGCGAACCAGCTCGATGCGCATTTGCACTCGCAGGGCCGCATCCAGGTTGGAGAGCGGCTCGTCGAACAGGCAAATGCTAGGATTGCGCACGATGGCGCGACCGATGGCCACTCGCTGACGCTGGCCGCCGGAGAGCGACTTTGGCTTGCGATCGAGCAGCGGCTCGAGCTGCAGGATCCTGGCCGCCTCGTGTATCTTCTCGCGGCGCGCCTTCTTGCTAGCGCCGGCAAGGCGCAGGCTGAACCCCATGTTGTCCTCGACGGTCATGTGCGGGTAGAGCGCATAGTTCTGAAACACCATGGCCAGGTCGCGATCCGCTGGGTCCACATCATTCATGCGCGTACCGTTGAGGACGATATCGCCGGAGGTCGCACTCTCCAGCCCGGCGATCATCCGTAGCAGCGTCGACTTGCCACAGCCCGACGGACCAACGAAGGTCACGAATTCCCGGTCGTTAACCTCCAGGTCAATGCCCTGGATGATATGGGTGTCGCCGAAGCGCTTGGTGATCTGCTTGAGTTGTAGTGTTGCCATGAGAAAGGCTCCTAGATATCGAGTCCCGGGTGGTTGGCTGCCCACTTGGTAAATAGATCTGGCCGTTCGGCCTGCCATTCTTTCATCGCTGCAACCGGTGATTGATGGTGCAGCGCCTTCGTCAGCTCGCCTTGAGCACGCCGTCTTCTAAGACCCGGCGGACGTCGTCCCTGTCGGCCGTCGCGATAGCCGCTTCACGCGCCTGACTCAAGACGTCGTCGATCCAGACGCGTTCGCCGGAGTCCGCTGACCGAATCGCAGCCTCGACCATCGCAAGGCTCCGAACGTTTGCGCCGATCTCTCCGCTGGGAACGACCCCGCTACGCAACGACGAGACGAACTCAGCCAGCGCGCCGGCGAGCGCTTCGGGTACGACGCCGACGCCTTGTTCGTCCGTCGAGTACAGTTCCTCCGGACGGTGCGCCACAGGCATGGCCTCGCCGTCCCAAAGGGCTGTCCCGTGTTCGCCGCTGATCCGCCACGAGCCGTTCCACGAGGTTTCGTGGCCAGGTGCGCACCAGCTTCCGGTGTAGACGAAACGCGTCCCGCCCTCGAATTCGACGACAGCCGTGGCGTTAGCCGCACCCCGAAACCAGCTCCACCCCGGATTGTGCTCTTCGCAGTAGACGGACACGGGCTCGTGTCCAATCAGATATCGGGCAACGTCGAACTGATGAATGGCCATGTCCAAGAGAAGAACGTGCTCCATTTCCTCCCGAAAGCCACCGAAATGGGGAGCCTTGAAGAATTCGCAGCTCACGGTGCCGATCTCCCCGAGCGTCCGCACCTGGTCTCGGAGTGTGTAGAGTGTGGCGAAGTACCGGCGTGACTGGCTGATCATGAGCAGCTCACCCATCACGGTTGCGGTCGCACTCTGGATCAGGGCGTCAGCGACCGTCGGGGAGGCTGGCTTTTCGCACAGCACGGGCAGTCCGGCCAGCAGCGCCTCTTGGTTCACCGACAGGTGCGCTTCGGGAATCGTCACGTTGACCACGGCCTGTGCGCCGGCTTCCAGCGCCACCTCGGTCACACTGGTACCGACGATAACGCCGTCGATGCTGGCCTCGGCCAAGGCCGACCGTGCCGTCTGGGTATCCAGGTCGACGACACCCACGAGTTCGACATCGTCGTTCGCTGTAATCGTCCGCAGCCATGCGCGTCCCATTCCGCCCGCGCCGACTTGAACGACACGGAGAGGGGCAGGTGTCTTGAGGGTTCGAAATGTCACCATCAGTCCTCCATTGCCCCTTCATAGCCGTGACCGTTATAGAAGTCCTCGCGGTCGTAACGCAGCAGGGTGGGTGTGGCGCGTTCAGGTCGCAGGCTTTTGGCCCATTCGACACCATTGGCCAGCACCTGGCGGATCTCTTTTTGATGGTAGACGGGGAAGTCCTGGTCACCTGGGCTGAAATAGAAGATCTTCCCGTAGCCGCGGCGGTACGTCATGCCACTGCGGAAGACCTCGCCACCCGAGAAGGTTGACAGGAAGACTAGTTCGTCCGGAGCCGGCACATCAAAGTGCTCGCCGTACATCTCCTGGGCCGGAATGATGAGTGGGTGCGGGATCCCACGGGCGATCGGGTGTGTCGGATCCACAGTCCAGACCAGCTCGCGATCATCCGTGGAACGCCAGCGCAGAGTGCAGGTGGTACCCATGAGCTTAGTGAAGATCTTGGACCAGTGCCCGGAGTGCAGCACGAGCAGCCCCATCCCGGATAGGACATGCCGATATACTCGTTCGACGACCGCGTCGTCCACTTCGTCGTGCGCAGCGTGGCCCCACCAGAGGAGCACATCGGTGTTCGCCAGGACCTCCTCGGTCAGACCGTGCTCCGGGTCGTCGAGGGTGGCGGTCTGGACGCAGGCTCTCTCGCCGAGGTTCTCCTCAATTCCCTCTTTGATGGTGGTGTGCATGCCATCCGGATAAAGGTCGCGCACACGTTGCTGAACCTGTTCGTGGCGGTTCTCTCCCCACACGAGGACATTGATCGGGTATTCGGGAGTGGTGGTTCCGTTCATGACTCATCTTCACTTCATTGGTTGGTCAGGGGTCGAGGGGACAGGCGGCTACTTTACGCCTCCCCCCGTGGCACCAGCCGCGATATAGCGCTGAGCGAGCAACAGCAGGCCGATCGCGGGCAAGGAGGAAAGCACCGTCGTCGCCATGACTGCACCCCAGTTGGACACCTGCGTGCCTAGGTATTGGTAGATGCCCAAGGCCACAGGACGCAGCTCGTCGGTGGTCGTCAGGGTCAAGGCGAAAAGGAAGTCGCTCCACGCGAAGAGGAACGCGAACAGGCTGGCGGTAACGATGGCATTGCGAGAGAGCGGCAGCGCGATCGACCAGAACGCCCTGAAATGCCCGGCACCATCGATGCGGGCGGCCTCCAGGATCGACGGCGGCAGCCCCTGCATGAAGGCACGCAGGATCAGGATGGCGAACGGGACCGAATGCGATGCGTCCGCCAAGATCAGCCCGAGCGTCGTATTGAGCAACCCGAGCGTGTTGTAGGCAGCGTAGAGCGCATTGGCGATCACGATACCTGGGATCATCTGGGCGACCAGAATGGCGAGCAGCGCCGTGTTAATCCAGCGGTACCGGAACTGCGCGAGCGCATACGCCGCCGGTGTGGCGATGGCGAGGCTAACGACGACGGCTCCCAACGAGACGATCAACGACGTCACCAGGTTCTGCCCCTGCTCGGTGATCGCGGTGGCGTACCCGTCGAAGCTGGGATGGGTCGGAAAGAAGCCCGCGTTCAGGGTGTTGCCGGACGGCTGCAGCGACGTATTGACCATCCAGTAGACGGGAAAGAGCATGATGGCCACGAGCACCACACCCAAGATCGTGTATCTGATGTCAGCCCAGGGGCGCATAGACGTGGGACGACAGTCGGCACGTTCAACAGGGGTTGTCATGAGAGCTCCTTGCTAGTTGGCCGACCGACGTATGCCGCGGAGATAGATCAGCGCAAAAACGAGCGAAATCAGGATCAAGATGTTGCTGAATGCCGCTCCGATACCGAACTCGAAGTCTACGAAGGACGATTCATAGGCGCGGATGGCGAGGGTCTGAGTCGCGTTGGCTGGACCGCCGTTGGTCAAGCCAAGAATGATGTCGATGACCTTCAGCGTGTAGACCACTCCGAGGATCAGGACCACGGCGATCACGCCACGAAGATTTGGCAGGGTGATGTGCCAGAACGCTTTCCATCCGGTGGCACCGTCGAGCGCCGCTGCCTCGTACTGGTCCTCGGGGATCTCTTGCAGCCCCCCGTAGAGGACCGTGAGGTTGAACGGGATACCGACCCAGATATTCACCAGGATGACTGCCATCAGTGCGAAGCTTGGATCCGTCAGCCACGGGATGGCGTCCAGGCCAACCACCCCCAGCGCTTGGTTCAGGACGCCTCCATCCAGATCCATGATGGAGCGCCATGTGGCGCTGGCCACGATCAGAGGCAGCAGCCATGGCAACAGGAGGATGGCCTGCATGAAGCCACTGAGCGGAAACTTGCGCTGGAAGAAGACCGCCAGCGCCAACCCGATCGTGAACTGCCCGGCAATTGATCCAAACGTGAAGATCGCCGTGTTCCAGAGGGCCGGCACGAAGAGCTGGCTACTAATCGCGGTGACGTAATTGCTCAGCCCCACCCAGGGGGCTTCGCCGGTGAAGAAGGTCTGGGTCGTATATTCCTGAAACCCCATGATGACGTTCTTCACTACTGGGTAGCCGAAGAACAGCGCCACATAGATCGCTGCCGGCGCCACGAACATCAGTTTGACGATGTCTCCCGACCGGAACCGAAGACGCCGCCTCGACGGTGCTTCCGTCGGCACGCTGATCGCGGGACGATTTGTTGTAGTCATGGTTCGCAACCTCTGCTGGGTAGCATCTCGGCCACCGAATTAGTTCTCCGCAGCCTGTTTGAAGGCTTCTTCCGCGGAGGCCTGACCGGTCAAGGCGAGCTGGATGGCGGCGTACATCGTCGTCGCAGTCGCCGGCCAGTCGGTGCCGACCTTGCCAGTGCGCGACCGCGCGTTGCGCACCTGCTCTGCAAAGGCCTCCATGGACGGCTCCTTGGCGACGTATTCATCGATCAGACTGGTACGCGTCGGCACCTTGTAGGTGGCCTCAGCGATTTCCATCTGGCTCTCCTCGCTGGAAAGACATGTGACAAATTCGGCCGCCTTGGCCTGCTTGGCCTCGTCACCGGTGATTGGCACGGTCCAGACTTCGCCGCCCAGCGGTGCCACTGGAGTGGTGCCAGCCTCGTTCACTGGCACCTGCACAGATGCGTACTCGATGTCGGATGCCTCTAGCGTGGGAATCTGCCACGAGCCATTGATCATCATGGCGGTGTTACCGGCGACGAACTGATCTTTCACATCTCCCTGCGTCCAGTTGATGACACTTTGCGAGGCAACCCCTGAGTTCACGAGATCCACCCACAACCGCAGTGCTTCGGCGGTCTCCGGGGATTCCAGGTCGGTCTCGTCGCCACCATTGCTCCACATGAACGGCAGGAACTGCCAGGCTCCCTCGTAGCTAGCAATCGCCGAGAACGCGATGCCGTAGCGGTCGCCGGTCGTCAGTTCGGCGGCGGCAGTCTTCAGTTCGTCCCATGTCTCGGGCGGCTCGATGCCGGCTTCTTCGAGCATCTCCACGTTGTAGAACAGGCCCAAGGTGCTCACGACGGGCCCGAGGCCGTATACCTCTCCCTCATAGGTCGCCGCGTCCAAGATGCCCTGCGTGAACCCCGAGGTGTCGACGTCGTAATCGCTCAGCGGGGATAACCCTCCGGTCTTGGCGATCTCCTGCACATCCGGGTTGTCGAGCATCAGGACGTCTGGCAACGTCCTCGACGACGCGCGTTGCAGTACCTTCTGAATCAGGTCCTTCCCCGGCACGGTCTCACGATCGATCTCGACGTCGATTTCAGCGGCGCAATTGTCCAGTGCCGCTTGCATCAACGACTCGTTGGGGTCGTTGTTGTAGTAGTCGAGCACCGTCAGGGTGAGTGGACTGGCCCCTTGAGACGTAGTCCCGTCTCCGCAGGCGGTCAGGGCCAGAAGGACGACGACGGCCATCGCCGCCATCACTCGCCGACAGGTGCCGTGTGGGTGGTGCTTCCGCATGGGTGTCCCCTTGTTAGGTGATGTCGTCACGAGATGCTGAGCCAGAGCGCCAGACATCTGATCTGTACGGCCGCAAGGTAGAGGTGCCTGTCATATTCACGTTGCATCTTCCTGTTCTTTTTCTTGTTCTTTCGCGGAGGGATGACTACCCGCCATCCCCTGGATTTCCGCTTGCCCAACAATAGAGTCGCTGTCGTAACCCTTGTCGGCAATGAAATGCTCCGCCTTCAGCCCAGAGATCAAGCTCGAAGCTTCTGAACAACATGCGGATGGGGATGTTATGGCCGGAAGCGCGCGAACCGTTCAGTCAGCAACACTGGAAATCGGTGTGAGCCGCGCGCCGTCGGATGCGCTGGCCTGCACGGCGGACAGGACCCTCTGGACGTAGAGACCATCCTCAAACGAGGGCGACGGGTCGGCACCGGAACCGATGGCTCGGGCAAAGACCACCGCTTGGTGGGTGAACGCGTGCTCGTATCCGAGGCCATGGCCGGGCGGCCACCAGGCGTCAAGGAAGGGGTGTTCCGATTCGGTGACGTGAATTCTGCGGAATCCGGCCTCGGCGGCGGGGAGCGTGTGGTCATGGAACCAGAGCTCGTTGAGGTTCTCGAAATCGAAGGACACGGAACCGCCCGAACCGTTAATCTCAAGGCGCATCGCGTTCTTGCGCCCGGTGGCGAACCGGGTGGCTTCGAAGGTGGCCAGGGCGCCCGCATTGGTTCGCCCGCTGAACACTGCGGCGTCGTCGACCGTGACCGCCCCCATGCCTTCGCCGGCTGTCGCGGCGAGCCCGTCGACCGAATCCGGCAGCGGACGGTGCTTGACGAACGTTTCGGTCAGCGCGCTGATACTGGTCAGGCTCTGGCCGGTAACGAACGCGGCCATGTCGATCAGGTGCGAGCCGATGTCGCCGAGAGCACCCGATCCGGCTTTCTCCTGCTGCAGGCGCCAGACCAGCGGGAAGTTCTCGTCGACGATCCCGTCTTGAAGATAGTGGGCACGAATGTGGCGGATCGTCCCCAGCCGACCTTCATTCACGAGCTGCCGCGCGTAGGCAATCGCAGGGGTGCCCCGATAGCTGTAACCGACCATCGATCGCACCCCGGCCGAGCGTGCCGTGCGGGCCGCAGCCGCCATCGCTTCGGCCTCCGCGATCGTGTTGGCCAGCGGTTTCTCGCACAATACATGCTTGCCGGCCTCGAGTGCAGCGATGGCAATGGGGGCATGCAGGTCGCCGGGGACGCAGATGTCGACGACGTCGATCTCCGGGGAATTCACGAGCGCCCGCCAGTCAGTCTCGACGCGCCCGATTCCGAACGCCTCCGCAAACTGATTAGCTCGCTCGGCGTCACGACCGCAGACCGTGGTCAGTTGCGGCCGCCTGCTGAGCTCGAAGAATCGCGGGGCCGTCTGCCATGCCTGGGCGTGGATACGGCCCATGAACGAATGGCCTACCAACCCAACGCGCAATGGTTGCACCTGGGCCGTGTCAGACATATCACTCCCTTTCAGGACCAGCGGAACCGTATTTGCTCCCCCGGATCCCATTTATTTTTATTATTTATAAAACGGAGAATGAACGAGACCCCTCTCTCTATCAATGCGACCTTGGTATAGGCGCGAAAAGTCTCAATGAGTCGAGGTAGGCTCAGATGTATGGTCCCGGGAAGTAGTGGACAGGGTCATCATGGGATCTCTCGGGGTTGTAGTGGTCAAGTGTTTTTGGCCATCGGGTTTTGAGCATTCCAGTTGTAAGGTCCCGCATACCAGAAATCTGCTTCATCACGCTCGTTCCTTCTCTGCGGAAATGGCTGGCATGATGACGTTTCCCGACAGCGGTGGGGCATTTCCTTCTCGGCGAACTCCAGCGAGTCGCGTATATGCTTATCCAGGTTATCGGCAAAAAAATTCAGTCTTATGCCGGCGGTTGACTTGCTTGGCCGCTTTTCCATGTACTGGAGATGTTCTCCCAGATACGGGGCGGTACCGAATTTCTCCACGTCCGGATAGCCCATCTGCGCAGAGCGAGGAAACGCGGCTATTTCTCGCTTTGCGAACTGGTTTCGAGTTCGTGATTAATAGATGGTCGCCGGAAGGTCTCAACGACCTTCAAAGCGCCTAGCAGTCCGGCGATACTTATCGCTGCCGGCAGCC
>JABEEB010000003.1 GCA_012999515.1 Salifodinibacter halophilus
CATACGAACCTCATTTCAGCAAGCGCCGCCTGGTCTTCCGCATCAATATACACATATTGTTCCAAAAACTTCATATAGCGCTTACGGGTAGCCATAGGGTACCGAGCTAGACCTAACAGAAAAGTAGGTCACATAAATATTATTGCCTCCAGTATGGCGGAATGTGAACAAAGGCTGAACTACATTACAGGTAGAACTGATATTCCAATCAAAATCTCTGTCGCTCAAAAGTTGGACTTGGAAGCAATGGTCAAACCATTGGTTGGAATCATCATGGGATCAGACTCTGACTTGCCGGTAATGTCTGCCGCATGTGCGGTTTTAAAAGATTTTGGCGTTCCATTTGAAGTGACAATAGTCTCTGCTCATAGAACTCCACATAGGATGTCAGCATATGCTATTTCCGCAAGCAAGCGTGGAATTAAAACAATTATCGCTGGAGCTGGTGGGGCTGCTCACTTGCCAGGTATGGTGGCTGCAATGACACCACTTCCTGTCATCGGTGTGCCCGTAAAAGGTTCTTGTCTAGCTCGAATTCATTTCAGCATTTATTGGTTGTATGAGAGTAGATAGAAAAAGACAACTCTGGCTTGAAGCTATCAAAAAACTAAGTAGTGATGAAAACTTTTCAAATATGGAACTCATCAGCCTCATTTCTAAATATGAAGAGTTAAGACGTAATGAACCACAGATTCAAGTGGACGATGATAAATTCACTAAATTGTTTTATGACAATATCCAGAAATATCTGCTTCGAATGAGCTCTGGACATGCAATTGTTTTATTTACTATCACAAGATTAGTAGATGTCGTTGGCGAAAAGTCATTAGTTTTATTCGATGAACCAGAGGTTCATCTGCATCCACCTTTGCTCTCTGCTTTTTTACGAACATTAAGCGACTTACTCGATGCACGCAATGGTGTAGCAATAATTGCAACTCATTCCCCAGTAGTACTGCAAGAGGTTCCAAAATCCTGCATGTGGAAAGTCCTACGGTCAAGAGAAGCAATAAATATTATCCGTCCGGATATTGAGACATTCGGTGAGAACTTAGGTGTTTTAACTCGTGAGGTGTTTTTACTTGAAGTGACAAATTCTGGATACCACCACTTATTATCGCAGTCCGTTGATTCAGAGCTTTCTTATGAAACCATTCTAAAAAATTATAATGGTCAGATAGGATTAGAAGGTCGAACCGTTTTAAAAGCGATGATAATGAACAGAGATGAAGGTAAAGTACAATGAAAAAACTACCTCTTCCAGCGAGAACTTATAGCGAAATGCTTAATAAATGCTCGGAAGGTATGATGCAGATAAATGTTAGAAATAATTTCATTACTCACTTCCCCACTTTTTTGCAGAAAGAACAACAATATAGAATATTAAGCTCGACAGGTCAGTTATTTACCTACGACAGGACACACCCTCTTGAGCCTACAACCTTAGTAGTTGGTAACCTGACAAAGGTTAAATTAGAAAAGCTTTATGAAAATAATCTCCGAGATAAAAACAAACCCGCTAGAACATATTACGATGACATGCTTGTTTCATCAGGTGAAAAATGTCCATTTTGTGGTGATATAGGACAGACAAAAAATATAGATCATTTTCTTCCTATTGCACATTATCCTGAATTTTCGGTGATGCCTATTAATTTAGTTCCATCGTGCCGCGACTGCAATATGGGAGAGAAAGGTCAAGTTTTCGCAGTAGATGAGGTACACCAAGCGATTCATCCCTATATCGACAAGGACATTTTTTTTCGTGAGCAATGGGTATATGCAAATTTCGTTTCCGGAACTCCGGGTGCTATCAGTTTTTATGTTGAATGCCCGGCGAACTGGAGGCAGGAAGACAAACACAGAGCTCTTCATCATTTCAAGCTATTAAATATTGCTAACAGGTATCGTTTGGAGGCAGGGAAGCACTTGAGTGAAGTGATTACTCAAAGAAACTCTTTCGTAAAAGTTATAAGGAAATATAGTTCAACCGCAACGTTTCAGCAGCTACAGTCAGAATTTATTGAAGCAAATCTGAAACCTATTATAGATTTGAATGACTTCCCCAATTATTGGAAAAGAGTTATGTATCAGTGCCTAGCAAACTCGGAAGATTTTTTCAGAGGGATCTAGAATATGATGAAAGATAGAAAATTACGACGCTTATCGGAAGTGAACGAATACTTTTTATATGAGGAGGGCTGTTTTTACAAAATCCGGTAGTAACTTGCTAACCAATTCCTAGGCAGGTCATTGGCAACAGTGGCATGCACCGAGAAGGACGTTTGTAATGTCCGCTCCGGCACATAGCAGTCCTAGGGACAGTGGCGTACAGTCATAGATGGTCGGTGGGAGGTGGTACAAATTCTCTCATGCAAAAAATATGTAAAATCGGTAGCAACTGGAAATCATTCAACACCCGCACTATCGGAAGTTCACCAGCCAGCCGCAGCACGTTCCTGCATACGACGTGTCTGCGGCTCTACCATATCTCCTATGAGCAACGTGTTAGCAGAGCCAAGCCACAACTCTAATTTTAATACATAATGAATGATAATAATAATATTAAAAATTTCCTGTGTAACTAATTTACTATATGGTTTCTGATAAGAATCATTGCAAAGATCAAACAACTTGTATTACATTGACAGTTAAGCAGTTAATTTTATCACCTCTAAAATATATCAGCATCTAGCATGCAACCTATCAAAATGGAGAGTTTTATGACTAAAAAACCATGGGAAAGAAGACTTAAAGATTTATCGCACTTGCTCAAATGCTGCATTGATACATATTTTGACCCTGAATTATTTCGCTTGAATTTGAATCAATTCCTCCAAACCGCAAGAACAGTAACATTTATTATTCAAAAAAACAAAAACCAGATTATAGGATATGACATTTGGTATAACAATAATGTTATTGAAAAATGGAAAAATGATCCATTAATGGCTTGGGCTAAAAATTCTCGCAATACGATAGAAAAACAAGGCGATTTAGAAATGTATAGCGAGGCAAAGGCTACTCTTATTTCATCTTACATTGAAGAAAATGACATTGAGTTTATTACAAATGAAAGTATGTTAAACATTGGTATAAAAAAGTTAGTCAGACTTGCACAAAAGAAATTACCTTCATATTTAACTGAATCATCTATTATTAAATCAGAAAGACGATGGGTCGCTAATACGCTAAAAGATTACGAATTATTACATGCCTTAGCTATAATCTATGGCAGAATGTATAACTGCTGTAACTCTCTTGGCATACAAATAAACAATCCAATGGGTGACGATGTGATTTCGCCAACATCATTCGACTCTTTATTTGATGAAGCCAGGAGAATAACTTATTTAAAATTAAAAGATTACTCCATAAGCAAATTGTCATTTAGCATGATACAATATGACAATAAAATAATTCCTGAAGATATTAAAGAGCGTCTAAAACTGGTAGATAAGCCTAAAAATATCACTTCGACAGAAGAGTTAGTTGACTATACAGCCAAGCTTGCAGAAACGACTTTTTTAAAGGACGGTTATCACATTCAAACATTAATTTTTTATGATAAACAATTCCATCCAATTGATTTAATCAATACAACATTTGAAGATCAAGCAGATAAATATATTTTTTGGCGTTATGCAGCTGACAGAGCCAAAATAACAAATGCCTATGGCTTCATTTGGATATCAGAGCTATGGCTCAGAAAAGCAAGCATCTACTCCAATAAACCAATACATACAATGCCAATTATAGATGAAAGACTTCAGGTAATTGGAATTGATTCAAATAATAATCAAAAATGTATTTCATGGAAAATAGTTAGAGAAAACGAAGAAAAAAAACCGACTTTAGAAATATCAACAGCAGACTCAAAACATGACGAAAAACCATATTTCATGCGTTCAGTCTTAAAAGCAATTGGCGGTGATGTAAACACTATGAACAATTGAGTCATAGAACTTCCATTATTCTCCTGAAGATAATAATCGCCAAATAAACCAATACTCAGCTTTACAATATACTAACTAACCGCAGAACGTTATTTCATACAACGTTTCTGCGGCATATCACAAAACGATTACTCCATAACAGGGACAGCAGGCCACTCAATATCAGGTGCAGTTGATGTATCAACACGGTTCAGCAACACCCGATACTTCTTCCAGGCTTCCAGCAACGAGGTTTCTTCCTTCGTTGCAATTTCCAGATCTGCAGCATCCTGAAGCGGCGCAATATGCTCACTGGCTACCTGCATCAGGCTTTTTTTTGTTTCTTCCGCCTCCCGGATCCGGAACAGTTTTTCTGCTTCCGTATCCTTCACCCAGGCTGTGCCGTTCCACTTCTGATATTCCCCTCCCGGCGATAACCAGGTAAAATTTTCCGGATATCGTAATTTCACACTTCTTT
>JABEEB010000004.1 GCA_012999515.1 Salifodinibacter halophilus
CAGGTGGCACTTTTCGGGGAAATGTGCGCGGAACCCCTATTTGTTTATTTTTCTAAATACATTCAAATATGTATCCGCTCATGAGACAATAACCCTGATAAATGCTTCAATAATATTGAAAAAGGAAGAGTATGAGTATTCAACATTTCCGTGTCGCCCTTATTCCCTTTTTTGCGGCATTTTGCCTTCCTGTTTTTGCTCACCCAGAAACGCTGGTGAAAGTAAAAGATGCTGAAGATCAGTTGGGTGCACGAGTGGGTTACATCGAACTGGATCTCAACAGCGGTAAGATCCTTGAGAGTTTTCGCCCCGAAGAACGTTTTCCAATGATGAGCACTTTTAAAGTTCTGCTATGTGGCGCGGTATTATCCCGTATTGACGCCGGGCAAGAGCAACTCGGTCGCCGCATACACTATTCTCAGAATGACTTGGTTGAGTACTCACCAGTCACAGAAAAGCATCTTACGGATGGCATGACAGTAAGAGAATTATGCAGTGCTGCCATAACCATGAGTGATA
Source organism: Salifodinibacter halophilus (assembly GCA_012999515.1). Taxonomy (NCBI): domain Bacteria; kingdom Pseudomonadati; phylum Pseudomonadota; class Gammaproteobacteria; order Salinisphaerales; family Salinisphaeraceae; genus Salifodinibacter; species Salifodinibacter halophilus. Next base: position 520 of record JABEEB010000004.1, read on the forward strand.
ACACTGCGGCCAACTTACTTCTGACAACGATCGGAGGACCGAAGGAGCTAACCGCTTTTTTGCACAACATGGGGGATCATGTAACTCGCCTTGATCGTTGGGAACCGGAGCTGAATGAAGCCATACCAAACGACGAGCGTGACACCACGATGCCTGTAGCAATGGCAACAACGTTGCGCAAACTATTAACTGGCGAACTACTTACTCTAGCTTCCCGGCAACAATTAATAGACTGGATGGAGGCGGATAAAGTTGCAGGACCACTTCTGCGCTCGGCCCTTCCGGCTGGCTGGTTTATTGCTGATAAATCTGGAGCCGGTGAGCGTGGGTCTCGCGGTATCATTGCAGCACTGGGGCCAGATGGTAAGCCCTCCCGTATCGTAGTTATCTACACGACGGGGAGTCAGGCAACTATGGATGAACGAAATAGACAGATCGCTGAGATAGGTGCCTCACTGATTAAGCATTGGTAACTGTCAGACCAAGTTTACTCATATATACTTTAGATTGATTTAAAACTTCATTTTTAATTTAAAAGGATCTAGGTGAAGATCCTTTTTGATAATCTCATGACCAAAATCCCTTAACGTGAGTTTTCGTTCCACTGAGCGTCAGACCCCGTAGAAAAGATCAAAGGATCTTCTTGAGATCCTTTTTTTCTGCGCGTAATCTGCTGCTTGCAAACAAAAAAACCACCGCTACCAGCGGTGGTTTGTTTGCCGGATCAAGAGCTACCAACTCTTTTTCCGAAGGTAACTGGCTTCAGCAGAGCGCAGATACCAAATACTGTTCTTCTAGTGTAGCCGTAGTTAGGCCACCACTTCAAGAACTCTGTAGCACCGCCTACATACCTCGCTCTGCTAATCCTGTTACCAGTGGCTGCTGCCAGTGGCGATAAGTCGTGTCTTACCGGGTTGGACTCAAGACGATAGTTACCGGATAAGGCGCAGCGGTCGGGCTGAACGGGGGGTTCGTGCACACAGCCCAGCTTGGAGCGAACGACCTACACCGAACTGAGATACCTACAGCGTGAGCTATGAGAAAGCGCCACGCTTCCCGAAGGGAGAAAGGCGGACAGGTATCCGGTAAGCGGCAGGGTCGGAACAGGAGAGCGCACGAGGGAGCTTCCAGGGGGAAACGCCTGGTATCTTTATAGTCCTGTCGGGTTTCGCCACCTCTGACTTGAGCGTCGATTTTTGTGATGCTCGTCAGGGGGGCGGAGCCTATGGAAAAACGCCAGCAACGCGGCCTTTTTACGGTTCCTGGCCTTTTGCTGGCCTTTTGCTCACATGTTCTTTCCTGCGTTATCCCCTGATTCTGTGGATAACCGTATTACCGCCTTTGAGTGAGCTGATACCGCTCGCCGCAGCCGAACGACCGAGCGCAGCGAGTCAGTGAGCGAGGAAGCGGAAGAGCGCCCAATACGCAAACCGCCTCTCCCCGCGCGTTGGCCGATTCATTAATGCAGCTGGCACGACAGGTTTCCCGACTGGAAAGCGGGCAGTGAGCGCAACGCAATTAATGTGAGTTAGCTCACTCATTAGGCACCCCAGGCTTTACACTTTATGCTTCCGGCTCGTATGTTGTGTGGAATTGTGAGCGGATAACAATTTCACACAGGAAACAGCTATGAC
>JABEEB010000005.1 GCA_012999515.1 Salifodinibacter halophilus
AACACCATTAGAAGTTAACCAATCTCTCAAAAATTGTTTATCGTAAGAGTCTTGAGATTTACCAACTTCGTATTTAGCAGCATTCCAGGGGATCCTCTAGAGTAAACGCTAGCGCTTTCCGGCAATCAGGCGGGACTGACGGCAGATCGTATGCTGGTCCTGTCCAGAGCCGGGCAGGCGGCAGGGCTGACGTTTAACCAGACCAGCGAGTCACTCAGCGCACTGGTTAAGGCGGGGGTAAGCGGTGAGGCTCAGATTGCGTCCATCAGCCAGAGTGTGGCGCGTTTCTCCTCTGCATCCGGCGTGGAGGTGGACAAGGTCGCTGAAGCCTTCGGGAAGCTGACCACAGACCCGACGTCGGGGCTGACGGCGATGGCTCGCCAGTTCCATAACGTGTCGGCGGAGCAGATTGCGTATGTTGCTCAGTTGCAGCGTTCCGGCGATGAAGCCGGGGCATTGCAGGCGGCGAACGAGGTCGCAACGAAAGGGTTTGATGACCAGACCCGCCGCCTGAAAGAGAACATGGGCACGCTGGAGACCTGGGCAGACAGGACTGCGCGGGCATTCAAATCCATGTGGGATGCGGTGCTGGATATTGGTCGTCCTGATACCGCGCAGGAGATGCTGATTAAGGCAGAGGCTGCGTATAAGAAAGCAGACGACATCTGGAATCTGCGCAAGGATGATTATTTTGTTAACGATGAAGCGCGGGCGCGTTACTGGGATGATCGTGAAAAGGCCCGTCTTGCGCTTGAAGCCGCCCGAGAGAAGGCTGAGCAGCAGACTCAACAGGACAAAAATGCGCAGCAGCAGAGCGATACCGAAGCGTCACGGCTGAAATATACCGAAGAGGCGCAGAAGGCTTACGAACGGCTGCAGACGCCGCTGGAGAAATATACCGCCCGTCAGGAAGAACTGAACAAGGCACTGAAAGACGGGAAAATCCTGCAGGCGGATTACAACACGCTGATGGCGGCGGCGAAAAAGGATTATGAAGCGACGCTGAAAAAGCCGAAACAGTCCAGCGTGAAGGTGTCTGCGGGCGATCGTCAGGAAGACAGTGCTCATGCTGCCCTGCTGACGCTTCAGGCAGAACTCCGGACGCTGGAGAGCGCTGCCGGACCTGCAGGCATGCAAGCTTGGCACTGGCCGTCGTTTTACAACGTCGTGACTGGGAAAACCCTGGCGTTACCCAACTTAATCGCCTTGCAGCACATCCCCCTTTCGCCAGCTGGCGTAATAGCGAAGAGGCCCGCACCGATCGCCCTTCCCAACAGTTGCGCAGCCTGAATGGCGAATGGCGCCTGATGCGGTATTTTCTCCTTACGCATCTGTGCGGTATTTCACACCGCATATGGTGCACTCTCAGTACAATCTGCTCTGATGCCGCATAGTTAAGCCAGCCCCGACACCCGCCAACACCCGCTGACGCGCCCTGACGGGCTTGTCTGCTCCCGGCATCCGCTTACAGACAAGCTGTGACCGTCTCCGGGAGCTGCATGTGTCAGAGGTTTTCACCGTCATCACCGAAACGCGCGAGACGAAAGGGCCTCGTGATACGCCTATTTTTATAGGTTAATGTCATGATAATAATGGTTTCTTAGACGTCAGGTGGCACTTTTCGGGGAAATGTGCGCGGAACCCCTATTTGTTTATTTTTCTAAATACATTCAAATATGTATCCG
>JABEEB010000006.1 GCA_012999515.1 Salifodinibacter halophilus
AACACCATTAGAAGTTAACCAATCTCTCAAAAATTGTTTATCGTAAGAGTCTTGAGATTTACCAACTTCGTATTTAGCAGCATTCCAGAATCTGGAAGAATCTGGAGTTAAAACTTCGTCAACAAGAACGATGCTGTCACCATCTAAACCAAATTCAAATTTAGTATCAGCGATAATAATTCCTTTAGTGGCAGCGTAATCTCTGGCTTTGGTGTACAAATCAATAGCAATTTTTTCAATTCTATCACATAATTCTTTTCCAACAATCTTGTCAGCTTGTTCTTTGGTGATATTTTCATCATGTTCACCTTGTTCTGCTTTAGTGGATGGGGTGAAGATAGGAGTGATTTGTTGTGATTCAACCACATCACCAATAGGAATACCGTGGACGGTTTTAGATTTTTGGTATTCTTTCCAGCCGGAACCGGTGATGTAACCTCTAACAATAACTTCAAGAGGGATCAATTTCAATTTTCTAACAAGTAAGGATCTGCCTTCCAATTGGTTTCTATATGGTTCTAGTTGAGGATATTTTTGGAAAATGTCTCCTTTGATTAAATGGTTTTCAATTGGCAAGAAATCAAACCAGAATTCAGACAATTTGGTTAAGATTTTACCTTTATTTGGGATACCATTAGACATAATCACATCGTATGCGGAAATTCTATCAGTAGCAACGAATAAAAGAGTGTTGTCGTCAACTTGGTAAATATCTCTGACTTTACCTTTGGCAATCAATGGGAAAGTTCCTTCTAAGTTAGTTGAAGTCATCTGGGAGCTGGTGGTGGTGGTGGTGGTGGTGATTATGGTGATAAAGAAGAAAAAGAAGAAGAGAAAGAAGAGTTGACTCGGAGTAATTCACATTTTTTTTTTCTTCTGCTAATTTAACTTCTGCGACATCATTGACATTAATGTACATGTGGGATGAACTTGAAGGGAAATGCTACCCTAAAAGAATTGTCTTTTTATTTGAATAACGCATATTCGTCTCCCTAATGCGATTCTTGATTATTTATCTTTAAAAAAAATACCACTAATTCATAATTATTGGCTCGAAACTCACAGCCTTTATTTTTTTGATCACGGATTTCGAGTTGAGCCGCGCGTGTTTCCATTTTTGGAGTGAAAAGCAAAAGACCAAGACGAAAGAGAAAAAAAAACCTCAATCGACGGGAGAGGGAAAAAAATCATACTGTTATAATATTTTTTTTTGAATAGTGCCCCCCTTTTTTTTGAAGAAGAAGAAGAACCGATACCAAACATAGAGAAACGAAACAATGTCATTTAAAGCGCTGAAGAAGGGGGGGGATCCTCTAGAGTCGACCTGCAGGCATGCAAGCTTGGCGTAATCATGGTCATAGCTGTTTCCTGTGTGAAATTGTTATCCGCTCACAATTCCACACAACATACGAGCCGGAAGCATAAAGTGTA
>JABEEB010000007.1 GCA_012999515.1 Salifodinibacter halophilus
CTGCCGGTCGGCCTGGTGTTCATGGGCCGGCGCTGGGACGACGCCAAGCTGCTGTCGCTGGGCTATGCCTACGAGCAGATCACCCAGGCGCGCACGGCGCCGAAGTATCGGGTGACGTTGAGTCCTTGAGGCGCTGACGCCTTCAAGCGGGGAGGTCGCCGCACCGTCGTTCGACGCCGAGCGTTCGCGGTCGACGCCACCACCTCGTCATTCCGGCGCACGCCGGAATCCATTTTGATCTTGCCGTTGCTCCCCCCGCCGCCCCGAACTCGCCACAGGCAATCAGAGACCCGAAGGGCGGCGCGCAGGACGCGCGCCGTGCGCCACCCAGGCCATGGATGGCCTGTGTGGCGCATCCCCGCGAAAGCACCGCCCCATAGTGGCTCTTGATTCGAAAACAAGGAAAGCGCCTTTCTTTGGTTACTTTCTTTGGCAAGACAAAGAAAGTGACCCGGCCGCTTGCGGACGGAAGCTGTTGACGTTGGCTGGTCTTCACTCGTAGGCACGAGAGGAGCAGAAGCCAGATCAAAATGGGTTCCGGCTTTCGCCGGAATGACGAGCTGGGGGTTGTGAGGCTTCGGGAGGTTACGGCGGAGCTGCGTCGCTTCGGTTGGATTCCGGCTTTCGCCGGAATGACGGTTGGGAGTTTCTGGTCTTCGGTTAGTTCGGCGGAGCTGCGTCGCTGCGGTTGGTCGCGACTTGCGTCGCTCCTACAGGGAGATACGAAACTTGCCGGAGACCCTGTAGGAGCGGCGCAAGCCGCGACCGCGAAACCATGCATACGACGCAAGCGCGATGTCGCGGTCGCGGCTCGCGCCGCTCCTACAGTCGGATACGAAACTGGCCGGAGCCCCTGTAGGAGCGACGCAAGTCGCGACCGCGACATCGCGCTTGCGACGCAAGCCAGGTTTCGCGGTCGCGGCTCGCGCCGCTCCTACAGGGCTATGCCGTTACAGCGAAGCGGCTGTAGGAGCGGGCCGTGCCGCGGCCTCAGCCGACCGCGCGCGCGGCTTCGTCGATCAGCGCGGCGATCTGCGCCGGCTGCGAGGCCAGCGAGGCGTGGCTGGCGTCCAGGGTGATGGTCTTCTTCGGGTTCATCCGCGCCGACATGCGCTTCTGGTTCTCCGGGTGGATCATGCGGTCGTGGGCCGAGATCTGGTACCAGGTCGGCTTGGACTTCCACGCCGGCTGCGAGATCGCGTCGCCGAAGGTGCTCGCCAGCGGCGCCTTCTGCGTCACCGCCA
>JABEEB010000008.1 GCA_012999515.1 Salifodinibacter halophilus
CGGATCAGAAATAGAAGAATTACAGCGCAACACAGCAATAAAAATGCGCCGCCTGAACCACCAGGCTATATCTGCCACTCATTGTTGTGAGTGTGGCGATCCGATAGATGAACGAAGACGCCTGGTCGTTCAGGGTTGTCGGACTTGTGCAAGTTGCCAGGAGGATCTGGAACTTATCAGTAAACAGAGAGGTTCGAAGTGAGCGAAATTAACTCTCAGGCACTGCGTGAAGCGGCAGAGCAGGCAATGCATGACGACTGGGGATTTGACGCAGACCTTTTCCATGAATTGGTAACACCATCGATTGTGCTGGAACTGCTGGATGAACGGGAAAGAAACCAGCAATACATCAAACGCCGCGACCAGGAGAACGAGGATATTGCGCTAACAGTAGGGAAACTGCGTGTTGAGCTTGAAACAGCAAAATCAAAACTCAACGAGCAGCGTGAGTATTACGAAGGTGTTATCTCGGATGGGAGTAAGCGTATTGCTAAACTGGAAAGCAACGAAGTCCGTGAAGACGGAAACCAGTTTCTTGTTGTTCGCCATCCTGGGAAGACTCCTGTTATCAAGCACTGCACTGGTGACCTGGAAGAGTTTCTGCGGCAGTTAATCGAACAAGACCCGTTAGTAACTATCGACATCATTACGCATCGCTATTACGGGGTTGGAGGTCAATGGGTTCAGGATGCAGGTGAGTATCTGCATATGATGTCTGACGCTGGCATTCGCATCAAAGGAGAGTGAGATCGGTTTTGTAAAAGATAACGCTTGTGAAAATGCTGAATTTCGCGTCGTCTTCACAGCGATGCCAGAGTCTGTAGTGTCAGATGATGACCGTACTCAAACATCGGGTTGAGTATTATCTTACTGTTTCTTTACATAAACATTGCTGATACCGTTTAGCTGAAACGACATACATTGCAAGGAGTTTATAAATGAGTATCAATGAGTTAGAGTCTGAGCAAAAAGATTGGGCGTTATCAATGTTGTGCAGATCCG
>JABEEB010000009.1 GCA_012999515.1 Salifodinibacter halophilus
CCTATCAAGAAATCAAGCAAGCTCTTCTAACTGCCCCAGCCCTGGGGTTGCCAGATTTGACTAAGCCCTTTGAACTCTTTGTCGACGAGAAGCAGGGCTACGCCAAAGGTGTCCTAACGCAAAAACTGGGACCTTGGCGTCGGCCGGTGGCCTACCTGTCCAAAAAGCTAGACCCAGTAGCAGCTGGGTGGCCCCCTTGCCTACGGATGGTAGCAGCCATTGCCGTACTGACAAAGGATGCAGGCAAGCTAACCATGGGACAGCCACTAGTCATTCTGGCCCCCCATGCAGTAGAGGCACTAGTCAAACAACCCTTAAGCAGAATTTCTGTCATCATGGACAGCACGGAACGGGTGAAGCTGCGCCAGTTCTGCTCACTGCCGGTCAGCATCGCCGCCATATTCTGTGCAATACCATCAAAGGTCTGCGTGGCTGCACTTTTTACCTGCGACATACTGTCCGTGGCGCTCTCTTCCCACTCACTCCAGCCGGACTTCAGGCCTTTGCTCTTTCGCAAGTTTCTAGCTCTTTATCTTTTGTATGTTTGTCTCCAAGAACATTTAGCATAATGGCGTTCGTTGTAATGGTGGAGAAAGATGTGAAATTCTTTGGCATTGGCAAATCCAATATTGATCTCAAATGAGCTTCAAATTGAGAAGTGACGCAAGCATCAATGGTATAATGTCCAGAGTTGTGAGGCCTTGGGGCAATTTCGTTAATAAGCAATTCCCCTGTTTCTAAATAGAACATTTCCACACCAAATATACCACAACCGGGAAAAGTTGATTGCATTTTCAGGCCTAGTCGACGGGCCCGGGATCCGATTCGACCGATGCCCTTGAGAGCCTTCAACCCAGTCAGCTCCTTCCGGTGGGCGCGGGGCATGACTATCGTCGCCGCACTTATGACTGTCTTCTTTATCATGCAACTCGTAGGACAGGTGCCGGCAGC
>JABEEB010000010.1 GCA_012999515.1 Salifodinibacter halophilus
TATATGAAGTTTTTGGAACAATATGTGTATATTGATGCGGAAGACCAGGCGGCGCTTGCTGAAATGAGGTTCGTATGTAATAGAATCGGCGAATCTGGTGGTTTTACCGATCAAGAGAAAGCATTTTTCGACAATATTCCATTGCAACGACAAAGTTTCATTCAATCATGTTGTCATCTAGCTAGTCAAGAATTCGAATCTACAGTATTACCGGTAGTCAATTTTAGTATTACTGGACGAGGTAAACAAGTGGTTATGGTGGAAAAGGAAGAGTTTAAGATTGAAAAAGCTGGACAAAAAAGTACCACGTCTAGTTTTGAAAATACTGGGAACGAGTTAGTCAGAGAACAACTTCCATTGATCTTGTCGTGGGCGATGTCGATCCACAAAGCTCAAGGTCAAACTTTGGACAGAGTCAAAATAGATTTAGGTAGAAGTTTTGCTAATGGTCAAGCATATGTTGCATTATCAAGAGCTACATGCAAGAGTCGGTTAGAAATCAAAAATTTCAGGAAAGATAAAGTAAAAACATCTGAACATGTCAGAAAATACTACGAAAGTTTGGGATAAATAGAAAGCTTTAATAATAGATATCCTTAATTTATTCTTGCCATTTGTCACCAGTTAAATTTTCGTAAGCTTCAACGTATTTGCTCTTGGTTTCAGTGACAATGTCTTCAGGCATAGCAACACCATCTTTACCAGCAACACCATTAGAAGTTAACCAATCTCTCAAAAATTGTTTATCGTAAGAGTCTTGAGATTTACCAACTTCGTATTTAG
>JABEEB010000011.1 GCA_012999515.1 Salifodinibacter halophilus
CGGGCAACTGCTGCGGCACCTCAACTCCGATTTAATGAACGCAATATTCACAAGCAATGCGTGGTGTGCAACCAGCACAAAAGCGGAAATCTCGTTCCGTATCGCGTCGAACTGATTAGCCGCATCGGGCAGGAAGCAGTAGACGAAATCGAATCAAACCATAACCGCCATCGCTGGACTATCGAAGAGTGCAAGGCGATCAAGGCAGAGTACCAACAGAAACTCAAAGACCTGCGAAATAGCAGAAGTGAGGCCGCATGACGTTCTCAGTAAAAACCATTCCAGACATGCTCGTTGAAACATACGGAAATCAGACAGAAGTAGCACGCAGACTGAAATGTAGTCGCGGTACGGTCAGAAAATACGTTGATGATAAAGACGGGAAAATGCACGCCATCGTCAACGACGTTCTCATGGTTCATCGCGGATGGAGTGAAAGAGATGCGCTATTACGAAAAAATTGATGGCAGCAAATACCGAAATATTTGGGTAGTTGGCGATCTGCACGGATGCTACACGAACCTGATGAACAAACTGGATACGATTGGATTCGACAACAAAAAAGACCTGCTTATCTCGGTGGGCGATTTGGTTGATCGTGGTGCAGAGAACGTTGAATGCCTGGAATTAATCACATTCCCCTGGTTCAGAGCTGTACGTGGAAACCATGAGCAAATGATGATTGATGGCTTATCAGAGCGTGGAAACGTTAATCACTGGCTGCTTAATGGCGGTGGCTGGTTCTTTACCCG
>JABEEB010000012.1 GCA_012999515.1 Salifodinibacter halophilus
TCGCGGTGTAGCCCTGGATGCCCGCCTTCGCGGGCATGACGACAGGGCGGTTCCGCGGCGTCTCTTTCAAGTTCGCGGCGTCTCTCACACCCCGTCATCCCCGCGAAAGCGGGGATCCAGAGACTTCAGCGCCGTGTCGCGGTGTAGCCCTGGATGCCCGCCTTCGCGGGCATGACGACAGGGGTGGGTTCGCGGCATCTCTTTCAAGTTCGCGGCGTCTCTCACACCCCGTCATCCCCGCGAAGGCGGGGATCCAGAGACTTCAGAGCCATGCCTCGATAAAGCCCTGGATGTTCGGCTTCGCCGAAGTACAGCAGAGCCCGCTTTCGCGGGAATGACGGTAGATGGGTTTCGTCGCGTCTCTCTCCAGCCGTCATCCCCGCGAACGCGGGGATCCAGAGACTTAAGCGCGCTGCCTCGATAAAACGCCGCGAACCTCGGCCCGCTACCAAAACACCACCAACAAAACGAAACCGATCGCGGCCGCCACCACCAACACGCCGACCGCCAACGCCGCGTTGCCGCCGCCGCAATCCTTGCAATATCGCGCGCCCGGCAAGATGCCGAGCAAGGGAAAGGTCAGCAACGCCAGCAGCCCCAGCGACGAGCCTTCATCGACCGGCCGCTCCTCGCATCGCGCGCACATCCGTCGCACGACGCGGAACC
>JABEEB010000013.1 GCA_012999515.1 Salifodinibacter halophilus
GAACGCCAACATCCTGCGCATGACCTACAAGGCGGTGCGCGCGGTGTTTTCCGAGGATCCGATGAAGATGGCCGCGGCCATGAACATGGACCCGGTGCGCTGCTCGTTCTTCTTCAACGGCGTGGAATTCACCGACATCTGCTTCCGCACCGACGCGATCCTCACCGACGACGGGCTCAAGCTGGTCGAGGTCAACGTCGGCACCGCCATCGGCGGCTGGCAGATCCAGTGGATGGACGAAGCCTTCCGCCAGTTCGACGGCTACCGCGAGTTCTTCGACCGCAATGCGGTGACCTGCCGCAACACGCCGGTGACGTTCTTCAAGTTCCTGATCGAATCGGCGGCCAAGGTCGCGCGCGGCGCCAGGGTCCACATCCTGGTCAAGGTGCGCGCGGGCTTCGATGCCGGCGTGTACGGCAGCTTCCTGCAGCAGTACATCGCCGCGGCGGTGCGCGAGTCGGCGATCGACTGCGATATCGGCTTCTACGCCTCGTTCGACGAGCTGGAGGTGACCCACGAAGGCACCTTCCATCGCGGCCGCCGCGTGCACCGGGCGACCTTCGGCGACCTGAGCAAGAAATCGGGCCCGCCGCTGGAGCTGCTGCGCAGCATCTT
>JABEEB010000014.1 GCA_012999515.1 Salifodinibacter halophilus
GGGTACCGAGTGTTCATAGCGCTGGCGGCCCATAATAATCTGCCGGTCAATCAGCCAGCTTTCCTCACCCGGCCCCCATCCCCATACGCGCATTTCGTAGCGGTCCAGCTGGGAGTCGATACCGGCGGTCAGGTAAGCCACACGGTCAGGAACGGGCGCTGAATAATGCTCTTTCCGCTCTGCCATCACTTCAGCATCCGGACGTTCGCCAATTTTCGCCTCCCACGTCTCACCGAGCGTGGTGTTTACGAAGGTTTTACGTTTTCCCGTATCCCCTTTCGTTTTCATCCAGTCTTTGACAATCTGCACCCAGGTGGTGAACGGGCTGTACGCTGTCCAGATGTGAAAGGTCACACTGTCAGGTGGCTCAATCTCTTCACCGGATGACGAAAACCAGAGAATGCCATCACGGGTCCAGATCCCGGTCTTTTCGCAGATATAACGGGCATCAGTAAAGTCCAGCTCCTGCTGGCGGATGACGCAGGCATTATGCTCGCAGTGTTAAAAAGCGCTGGAGCTCGAATTCGTAATCATGTCATAGCTGTTTCCTGTGTGAAATTGTTATCCGCTCACAATTCCACACAACATACGAGCCGGAAGCATAAAGTGTA
>JABEEB010000015.1 GCA_012999515.1 Salifodinibacter halophilus
TACACTTTATGCTTCCGGCTCGTATGTTGTGTGGAATTGTGAGCGGATAACAATTTCACACAGGAAACAGCTATGACATGATTACGAATTTTAAGCACGGCAGAAACTGCCTGCATCTCTTCGACCTGAGCAATGGCCAGCTCTTCGTCACGCATGTTCTGCATGATGATGCGACGGCGGCGGTAAGCCGGGTCCGCCAGATTCTGCGGATCTTCATCCGGCAGGCGACGCAGGGTCATCTGCGGATTCACTTCATGCTTCGGCTTGACATATCCCGGCGTAAATTCAGAGGTGGAGCCGCCACGGGAACGGATAACCTCACCGGAAACAATCGGCGAAACGTACAGCGCCATGTTTACCAGTCCCGGAATTTGTGAGAGATAGACTTTCTCCGTGGTGAAGGGATAGCTCTCACGGAAAAAGAGACGCAGAAACAGCGGATCAAACTTAAATTTCTGCTCATTTGCCGCCAGCAGTTGGGCGGTTGTGTACATCGACATAAAAAAATCCCGTAAAAAAAGCCGCACAGGCGGCCTTTAGTGATGAAGGGTAAAGTTAAACGATGCTGATTGCCGTTCCGGCAAACGCGGTCCGTTTTTTCGAGC
>JABEEB010000016.1 GCA_012999515.1 Salifodinibacter halophilus
CGCGCCGGGTCGACGGGATCTGAGTTCCGCCGCTGCGCGCATTCGACAGGCCGCCTTCGGGCGGCCTGTTGCGTTTGGGGGCTGTATCCCGACTTCGTGCCTGCGACGCGACCGGCTACCCCGCGGTCGCAGCTCGCGCAGCTCCTACAGTCGCAAACGAAACCACGGCCGCTCCCTGTAGGAGCGGCGCGAGCCGCGACCGCGACAATCGAACTGCGCCGAAACTTGCGCTGCGAGCCGACGCCCCGCGGTCGCGGCTTGCGCCGCTCCTACAGGTAGATCGCGCAGCGACGCTGCGACTCGCAGCCGTTCGCACTGTCGCCGAAGCCCCCGTAGGAGCGGCGCGAGCCGCGACCGCGGGAACGCAGCTGCGACGCAGCTTTCGACGCGAGCGGATCGTCCGCAGTCGCGGCTTGCGCCACTCCTGCAGGTAGATCGCGCAGCGCCTTAGCGCCGGTTCGCGCTCAGGAACTGATCGACTGGGTCAGCTCGACCCAGGTCGGGGCCTTCGGCCAGTGCGGTTCCAGGTTGCCTTCCAGCACCCGGCGCAGGTCGCGGCGGTCGATCTGCGGGGCCAGGCCTTGCACCAGCT
>JABEEB010000017.1 GCA_012999515.1 Salifodinibacter halophilus
AGATTCGTGATATACAGATGGTAGTCGTCGGCGTCCTCGTCACGGACGCCGACGACGCGGAACCGCTTCGTGTCCAGCGACCGCGTTCCTTCGTACTGGCCTCGCTTGAACTCCGCTTCGACCTCAACGTCGATGTACTTCCGAGAGAGATCATCGACCACATCGTGGATCTGCTTGCCCTCTAAGGGAATGGCGCGCTAGTGATTAACGCAACTTCTGAATGAATCCGTCGAGGTGATTTTCGATCCAGGAGCCTGCGAAACTCAGCTGGTCGGTCAACTTTGTGAAGATCTCATCGAGGAGGGCGCGGTATTCAGCCGCGCCCTCCACGATCAGGGGCGAGGATTCCCATTTGAGACTCTTCCAGACGGGTTCAATCGGGTTGAGATGCGGCGAGCCCACAGGCAGAAAGATGAGGTCGATCCCGAGTTCGTGGGCGCGTTTGCGCGTGTACGCACAGATGGATAGGAAGAAGTTGACAAAGACCAGCAAAACACGAGGGCGAAAATGCTGCGTGTGGATTGCTTCGATAAAAG
>JABEEB010000018.1 GCA_012999515.1 Salifodinibacter halophilus
ACCGCCAAGGCCGGCGCGGCGGCGGCGCGTCCGGCGCCGCCGATCGGCGTGCCGCTGTCGGGCGGGCAGTCCACCTTCCTGGAATGGTCGTTCGTGCCGGCCGACAACAAATCGGAAATCTCACGCGTACTGGCGCTCACCGTGTTCGCCACCGACAACGGCCCGATCCTGCGCGCGGACTGGATGATTCCGCCGCGCCGCAACTGGTCCTACACCGACAAGCCGGCGACGCTGCCGAGCGTGATCGAATCGCAATCGGCGGCGCTGACCGACGAAACCCAGGCCTCGACGCTGAGCGTGAGCCTGCTGCACGACGGCGACCACGTGCGCGTAGGCATCGGCCAACCGGTGCAGCAATGGCTAAGCTTCGCCTTGCCGTCGGGCCAGTGGCAGCCGCAGCGCCTGCGCAACGGCCTGCTGCTCGGCACGCCGCTGGCCGAAGGCATGGGCTTGAAGGTGAACTGGCCGTCGCTGCGCGCGCGCCAGCTCAATCAGGACCCGGGCGATGGCGGCG
>JABEEB010000019.1 GCA_012999515.1 Salifodinibacter halophilus
CGAGCCTGGCGTTCGGCGCGGTGATGGTGTTCAGCCGCTATCGCTCGGAACTGGCGCAGATCGACGCGCACACCGTCGCCAGCGCCGACATCCTCGCCCATGAACTCGACCAGAGCTTGATCGCGCTGCGCGCCAGCCTGCACGTGCTGGCTTGGGCCGGCGAGCGCCATCGCCTGGACTGGACCCGCGAACTGGCCGAGCTGCAACGGCGCTACCCGCCGATCCTGACCCTGATCGCCACCGACGCGCGCGGCCGCGTGATCGGCGCGGCGCCGGCGTCCGCGGTCGCGCGCGCGATCGGGCTCGACGTCGCCGACCGCGCCTACTTCCAGGTGCCGGCGCGCAGCGGTCGCGACTATGTCTCCGATGCCTTCGTCGGCCGCGGCATCGGCCACGATCCGCTGGTCGTGGTGTCGGTGCCGCGTTATCGCGACGGCGCGTTCGAGGGCGTGATCGAG
>JABEEB010000020.1 GCA_012999515.1 Salifodinibacter halophilus
CGCGCCGATGGCCGCGCGGTCGCGCGCCGGCGCGCGCCGGTCCGAGCCTGGATACGGCCCCAGATAGTCCGGCAGCGGCGCGACCCCGCGCAGCGCGAGCACGACCGCAAGCGCGAGCAACAAGCGCGGCGAAGCGCCCCACCACGCCGCGCGCAGAAGCGAAGTAGCCATCACAGGCCCCCGAAAGGCTGACGACCGACGAGGTCGATCCGGGGCGCGATGCTAGGCGTGCGGCGCGATTACAAGCTTGATGCGCGGCACGATTCCATCCGCCGATGACAAGCGTCAATGCGCGCGGATGATCGCACCGCCGGCCAGGATGACGGACGTCAGCGCACGGCGCTGACGGGCGCGGTCACAACACTTCGCGCGCCGCACCTGCGGCGCGCTCGGCCTTGAGTACGACCTCGCCGGTACGCAGATAACGCGGGACCGTCACGCCCCGCTCTCCCGGCAG
>JABEEB010000021.1 GCA_012999515.1 Salifodinibacter halophilus
CCCTACGCCGCGCTGTCGACCTGCATCAACCAGGCGTTGTTCGTCGAATACGACACCAAGAACCGGCCGGCGAACGTGGGCGGCGACAACCTGGTGACTAAGGTCGCGACCTGGGGCGCGACCAACTCCGGCATCGCCGACATGGACCACGCCAACTCCTTCGACAACGACCACAACCCGTGGCTGACGCGGACCTACTATCGGGTGCTCAACGGCACGGGGGATTGCGCGCTCTGACTGTGGAGGCCGGTTCGGCGCTGTCGAACCGGCTGTAATCGCCGCACTTGGTGCCTGCCGTCCGCATCGGCGGCAGGCGCTTTCTGATACCGGCTCGCCATGACGCCGGTCCCGCGGCGAAGCGGGGCACCCCGTAGCCGCCGCCCGCGGCAACGGCCGATCCACCCCGCCGCTCGCCCGTCGATCCGGCCGCTCGCCGGCCGATTTCCCCACTCGACC
>JABEEB010000022.1 GCA_012999515.1 Salifodinibacter halophilus
CGGGCACCTACGTCGCTGGCACCGGCGTGTGGGCGATCGGCACCCTGGCCAACGGTGCCAGCGCCACGCTGCAGATCGTCGCCACCGTGCGTGCGACGGGCAGCTACGTCAACACCGCGACGGCGACCTCGACCACGGGCGATCCGACTCCGGGCAACAACACCTCGACCAGCACGCCGACGCCGGTGGCTTCGGCTGATCTCGCGGTGACCAAGACCGCGTCGAACGCAACGCCGACCGTGGGCACCAACGTCACCTTCACCGTGACCGTGACCAACAACGGTCCGTCCGGTGCTGCGGGCGTCAACGTCAACGACCAGCTGCCGGCCGGCTACACCTTCGTTTCGGCGACGCCGAGCGTGGGCACCTACAACAACGGCACCGGTGTGTGGGCCGTGGGCGCGCTGGCCAACGGCGCCAATGCGACCCTGCAGATCGTCGC
>JABEEB010000023.1 GCA_012999515.1 Salifodinibacter halophilus
CGCGCAGCGGCGCAGGTGTTCGCGGTCGAGGGTGGGGAAACGCGTCGGATCGAGCTGTTCGGCGATGGCGTTGGAGATAACGATGTCCTCGTCGTCGTGGTCGCCGTCTTCGGGCGCCAGTTCGGACGGCAGGATCGAAGCGATCGCCGCGGTCGCCGGATCGGCCGCGCAATCGCGCAGCCATTGCTGGTAAGGGCGCTTGGCCGCGGACATGCCGGGTTGCTGCAGCGTGCAGTCGATCCAGTCGGCCAGGCGATAGCCGCGCGGGTCGGCGAGATTGAAGCTGCGCCCGTTGCAATCCTCGCGCAGCGACAGCTCGACGATCGCCGCGGCCATGCGGTCCACCGCCAGCGAGTTCATGCGCAGGTCGATGTCGGGCGCGCTGCCCAGGCGATAGCAGGCCTGCACGAACAGGCTCCAGGCGTCGCTGGCGTTGCAG
>JABEEB010000024.1 GCA_012999515.1 Salifodinibacter halophilus
GGCTCACTTACTGCCTTTAGATATATGCTCCTCCGGTCTTTTATGTTTTGCTTTTTGAGGGGTATCAATCACCAGTATCGATGGAAACGGACGCACGCTCAAAATTAACCGACACGTTTCTCGTAGACACGGCGTCCGCGATCTTCTCGGCTTCCCGAGGGCGGGATGTCCGCCTCCTGGAGCGCGTCCTTGAGCTGCGGGAGGACTTTGCCCGCGACGTTGCACGACTTCACGCCCCGCCCTGGTACTCACAACCCCGTTTCGTCCCATACCCGCATGATACGCACAACGACGACCTCAAAGCGACTTCCAATCAGCCGCAGTCCGTAACACGTCTTCTTTTCACCCAGCGGTGGCATCGTCACAGACCTGCATCAACGACAGTAAGAGGTTATTCCGGGCTATGTGGCTCCACAACCGGGGTTAGAAACTGCGAG
>JABEEB010000025.1 GCA_012999515.1 Salifodinibacter halophilus
CGCGACGCGCGCATCCCGGTCATCTACGAGGGCGCAAACGAGATTCAGCGCAACCTCATCTACCGGCAGGGCGCGCTGTGAGGCGTGCGCGTCGCGGCCCGCAGAACTGACAACTCGTTTTCAGGCTTGGCATTGCTTGACCGGAACGCAGTTACTATCTGAGCGTCGTACCTTGAGTCAGCACCAATGGTACGCACGAGCGTTATCGGCTGTGGAAACATGGGGAGCGCCCTCCTCACCGGGCTTTGGAAGGCGGGCGGTCACTCGGTCGTCGCTTGCGACCTCGACCCCGACGCCCTCGCCGCGGTCGCCGACTACTGCGAAGAGACGACGGACGACGTGTCGCGCGCCGCCGAGGCCGACGTGGTGTTCGTCGCAGTCAAACCCGACATCGTCGAGGCCGTCCTCTCGGAGCTCGACCTGTCTCCAGACC
>JABEEB010000026.1 GCA_012999515.1 Salifodinibacter halophilus
GGCCAGCACCGGCTCGGCATCGGCGATCACCTTGACCCCGTAAGGCCCCAGCACCACGCCCGCGGCCAGATAGCCCAGCACCGCGCCCAGCCCGAACTTGCGGAACACCGGCACCGCGATCACCGCGGCCAGCAGGAACAACAACGCAAGCTCTAGACCGCCACCGTGCATGGGCACCTCCGGCTGGGATTATGGCGCGCGCCGGCGCCGGTTGGGGGTTCTCGGATGAGACGATGAATCGCTGGCAACGCGCTGGGCCGGCGCCGGATGACCGAGATGATTTACCTATGGTCATCTGGCAGCCGGTTTTCAATCGCCGCCGCGTGCTTGCGCGGCCGGCCGTGGTCGGGCCTGCCGTGTAGCATCCTCGCGTCGTATTGCGGTTTTTCGTCCCGCCGATCCGTCGGCGCCGTCATGGAGCATCGCTGC
>JABEEB010000027.1 GCA_012999515.1 Salifodinibacter halophilus
CGTAGGCGCTCTTGCCGTCTCCGGCGACCGCGACCATGTGGCCCTTGCCCGCGCCGAGCGCAATCTCGGCGACGATCTTGCCGCGCGCCACGTCGATCCGCAGCAGATGCTGCGAGGCCTCGGTGGTGGCCAGGGCCTCGCGCCCGCCGGGCAGGAAGCGCAGTCCGTGCGGGCGGCCGTGGCGGCCGAGGTCGACGATCCGCGGCGGCGCCTTGCCGCGCAGATCGAGCACGCTCAAGGTGTTGCCGGCGCTGTCGCTGCCGTAGTTGGCGACCAGCGCGGTGCGGCCATCGGGCGCGACCACGATCTCGTGCGGCGCCTTGCCGGTCGCGAATTCGCCGAGCTTGCGCCCGTCCTCCAGCGACAAACGCCAGACGGTGTCGGCGGATTTGTTGCCGACCAACAGCTCGCCGGCCGCCGCCGG
>JABEEB010000028.1 GCA_012999515.1 Salifodinibacter halophilus
CGAAGCCGAACTCGATTACCAACTGCGCGGCGACCAGCTCGTCATCACCCACACCGGCGTGCCCGAGGCCATCGGCGGCCGCGGCATCGCCAGCGACCTGGTCCGCGCCGCGTTCGAGTACGCGCGCGGGGCCGGCCTGAAGGTGTGGCCGGCGTGTTCCTATGCCGCGGTCTGGGCCGAGCGTCACCCGGAATACTCGCAACTGCTGGCCTGAGCTGGCCCGGCCCGGCCGGCCCGGCGCGAAGCCGCAACGCCCTGTGGGAGGGGCTTCAGCCCCGACGCTTTCTTCTCAGATCGCCGATAACTCCCTGCTTGCCCGAGAGAAAGGCCTCAGGGCTCGAGCCCCTCCCACAAAAGCCGAGCGATGCGAGGTCGTTGCCTTCGTTGTTGTGGGAGGGGATTGCCGGAATCCTCATCGCG
>JABEEB010000029.1 GCA_012999515.1 Salifodinibacter halophilus
CGATGTCGCGGTCCCAGTCCTTGAACTCCATCTGGATGGTGGCCGCATCGGAACTGGCGGTGCCGTGCAGGCGCTTGATCCCGGTCATCGTCGCCCGCGCCTCTTCGGCCGGGCGCAGGATGGTGCGTTCGACTTCCTCCGGGGTGGAGCCGTCGTACGGCAGCTGCACCAGCAGGAACGGCGCGGTGATGTCCGGCAGCGACTCCAACGGCAGCCGCACGGCCGCGATCAGGCCGATCACGAACATCGACACGAACAACATGATGGTCGTGATCGGCCGCTTGATGCTGATCTCGGCGACGCCGCTCATGTCAGTGCGCCCCGGTCAGCGGATCGTTGTCGTGGCCCAGCGTTTCGGCCAGGCCTTGCCGCAGCCGTTCGGGCCGGGGCTGACCCATCTGTTCCCCACGCCGGTCGAGC
>JABEEB010000030.1 GCA_012999515.1 Salifodinibacter halophilus
CGAAACCGGCGTGGAGCGTCGGCGAGCGCGTCGCCGAGGGCGTTCTCGACCGCCACTACGACGACCACGGCGAGTACCCCGAGGAGTTCGGGGTCGTCGCGTGGGGGACGCCGACGGTTCGGACCCGCGGCGAGACCATCGCGCAGGTGCTCGCGTTCATGGGCGTCGAGCCGGTGTGGACCGACGCGGGCCGCGTCGATGACGTGGTCGGCGTGGAGGTACGAGGGCGTGCAGACCGAGACGACGTCGAGGTCTTCGTTCGCCAGCATGGCTTCGTGACCGATGTACCGCCCCGCTTCGGGGATGTCCCACGCCTCGCCGAAGCGATTGAGCTTCGTCTCGTCGACGTCGGCCACCGCGACGAGTTCGATGTCCTCGGTCTCGTCGTACCCTCCGGCGTGGCTCGCGCGCACTTTCGC
>JABEEB010000031.1 GCA_012999515.1 Salifodinibacter halophilus
GGCTCAGCCGCCGGTACTCCCTGCGCGCGGCTTCTTCCAGTAGATGTTCGAGCATCGCCGCAGCCACGCCGCGGCGGCGATGCGCCTGCGCGGTGCGCATCGATTTGATTTCGCCGTGGCCGGCGTCGAGCTGCTTGAGCGCACCGCAGCCGAGCAGGTCCTCGCCGTCCCAGGCGCTCCAGAAGCTGATTTCCGGGCGCTGGAGCCCATCGAGATCGAGCGCGTGGATGCTTTCCGGCGGCGACAGCTCGGCCATGCCTTGCAGGTGTTCGCGCAGCAGAGCGATCACCTCGGGACGGTCGAGTTGGCCGGCGCGGATCTGCATCGGTCGCTGCGCTCCTGGGTCGAAAAACGCAAAGCAAGGCCCGAAGGCGCCGGCGCGTGGCCGCCGCCCTGGGGATACGATCGTCGTT
>JABEEB010000032.1 GCA_012999515.1 Salifodinibacter halophilus
CGCAGGGCGGTTTTCGCCGCGTTCGGGCCGGAACGTATCGTTCCAAAACGCCTCCCACGCCGCGTACTTATCTGTAACGCATCGGGTGCGCAACGATCGCCTCGCTCCGGCACGGGCGCCAGCTTAACGCGGAGTCATTTCAACTTCGTTCAGCGCCGGCCGCCCGCCGCAGGCCTTACGGACGCGGATAGCGCAGCATGGTCAGCCCGATCAGGCGCGACACCACCGCGGCGACATAGCCCACGCCGGCGAACTGCTCGAGCATGGTCAGCACCCGCGCCGCCGGCGACATCGGCAGGATGTCGCCGAGCCCCACCGCTGACAGGTTGGTGAAACTCAGGAACAGCAGCTCCAGCCAGGTGCGCGGCTCGCCCGGCCGCTGCGCGCCGACGAAGCTGTCCGGATACCAGGCC
>JABEEB010000033.1 GCA_012999515.1 Salifodinibacter halophilus
ATTCGCCGTGCCCAGGTCGATGGACAGGTCGTTGGAGAACATGCCGCGAAACTTCTTGAACATCGGGGGATTGGGCCGTCAAAAATGGGGGCGGAGCGGGGCCGTTAGCCTAGCAACCGCCCCCCCTGCGAGCAAGGAAAATCAACGGTTTCGGGGGACGCCGGCTATTCAGCCAAGGCCGCCCGGGAGGGGGCCGGGACCCTGGGGATAACCCTAGGTCCGGACCCTGGGCGGCGGTCGCGGAGCAAGGTCGGCGCCGGGGTCGCCGGGGGCGGCCCGGCCAGTGCGGCAGGGTCGGTCGAGGAGCCGGCGAAGGGGCGACCCGGGGCCGGGTACACGACGGCGCGGGAGCGGTTCGCGGGCCGAATCGGGTCGCGAACCGGCGCGAACCCGGCCCGTCGCCGGACCGGATC
>JABEEB010000034.1 GCA_012999515.1 Salifodinibacter halophilus
GCTCGCTGGCAGCGATCCTCTAGAGTCCAGCAGCGCACTGAGATCCAGCTGCCAGCGGGAAATACTGATGCGCAGCGCCGCCAGCGCATAAACGAAGCAGTCGAGTGCCTCATTGCGTCGCTTTTTGCTGTCCCACAGTATTTTTTTCCTGCCATCCACCCATTTTTCGACCTGCTCTTCAGCAGTCAGCTGCTGCGCTTCGGTCAGATCAAAAATATCCGGGTTATTCGGGAAGTGAACGGCACCGGGAAGCGGTTCATCCCCTTCCGGCGTCAGTGTGAAGCGGTTATAAATCTGCTCTTTCGCGGTATCCGTACCGATTTCGGTAAGGTAAACGACCTGCAGGCATGCAAGCTTGGCACTGGCCGTCGTTTTACAACGTCGTGACTGGGAAAACCCTGGCGTTACCCAAC
>JABEEB010000035.1 GCA_012999515.1 Salifodinibacter halophilus
CTTCAGCCCCTTTTCGACGATGCCTGGGGTCAGATTGCGGAACTGCACCGAGGTGCTCCACAGCGCGTCCTGCACCGCCGGGCCGCGGTCGCTGAGGTCGATGCCGCGTTTTTCCAGCTTGTTCACCTGGACGTCGTAGTGGGTCTTGCGAATGAACTCATGCTGGTCCTGGGCGAAGGCCGGGTCGGTCTTCGCCAGCTCACGCCATTTGGCGTTGAACTCTGGCGTGGCCGGCGTCATGCCGGCGAACTGATCGCGGTAAGGCGATTGGTCGAGGTATTCGCGCAGCGTGCCGGTCTTGCTCGACAGCTGGTACGAACCGTAGGACACGCCACCGTGGTCGCCCTTGCCGGTGGAGATCGTGCCAGCGCCGCGGTTGCCCGTTTCGTATCGTTGCGAGGTGTCTCCCAGC
>JABEEB010000036.1 GCA_012999515.1 Salifodinibacter halophilus
CCTTAACGTTTTCCGTCCCGGGTCGCGCGACGCCGACCGCCACCACACACTTGTGGATGGCGGTCCTCCGTCCCTGGTACGCCATGACAGACAACCCAGGACAGGCCCCAGCCGAAGACGTCGCGGACCAGGAGGTCGAAGCGAACGAGCGCGAAGCCGAGGATGCCGTCGAGGACCGACGTGCGGCCGAAGAGGAGTACCGCGAAGAACAGATCAAAGAGGAGCGAGAGCACGAAGACGAGGCGCGTCACGAGGACGCAAAAGAGGTGGCGAACCCGGACAACTACCGGGACGACGAGGACTGGGACTAGCGGACTTCCTCAGCGTCGAGTCGGTCGTCACGTAGCGTCCCGCGGACCGTCACTGTCTGCCCGAGCGTGACGACCGACTCGACGCTGAGGAAGTCCG
>JABEEB010000037.1 GCA_012999515.1 Salifodinibacter halophilus
GTCCGCCCGGCGCCGCGCTTGCGGCGCCATAGTGGTTTCCCCGCAACACCGCGACATCCCATAACCAGCCCCACCCGACGACACTTTCGAGGAGTTCTCCAATGAAGCGCATCCTGCTCGCCGCCGCCCTGGGCCTGGCTTTCGCCGGCGCCGCCAGCGCCGCCCCGGTGACCTACAAGATCGACCCCAACCACACCGACGTGGTCGCCAGCTGGAGCCACTTCGGCTTCTCCAACCCGATCGCCCACTTCGGCAAGGTCGACGGCTCGATCACCTACGACGCGGCCAAGCCCGCGGCTTCGTCGGTGCAGGTCACCATCCCGCTCGACGGCCTGGATTCGCACGTGCCGGACTTCGACGAGCACCTCAAGAGCGCCGACTTCTTCGACGCCGCCAAGTATCCGAAC
>JABEEB010000038.1 GCA_012999515.1 Salifodinibacter halophilus
GCCACGCCGGCATGCGCACGAACGCGGCCGGGACCATGTAACCCGGCAGGCTCGCGGCCAGCGCATCGCGCAAGGCTTCCGCGGCCAGCGGCCGATCGCTTTGGTAGTAGGCCGCCAATTGCTTTTCGCCCGGCGCGTCTTCGCGCGCCAGCACCACCGCTTCGCGCACCCCGTCGAATCCGCACAGCCTCGTCTCGATCTCGCCCAGTTCGATGCGGAAACCGCGGATCTTGACCTGATGATCGTTGCGGCCGAGGAACTCGACGCTACCGTCGCCACGACGGCGGCCGAGGTCGCCGGTGCGGTACATGCGCGCGCCCGGCGCGCCGTACGGGTCGGCGAGGAAACGCTCGGCGGTGAGGCCGGCGCGGCCGAGGTAACCGCGCGCCAGGGCGACGCCGGACAC
>JABEEB010000039.1 GCA_012999515.1 Salifodinibacter halophilus
TGCGGCGTTGCTGTCGCTGCTGGTGAGTCGTGAGCTGTTGGATCTGGTGACCGAGCAGGCTGATGACGAGATCGTGTTTCCGCCAGAACGCTGGGCGGCGACCTTCCGGTCGCACGCCCAGCTCATCCTCCACGAACTCGGTGAGTATCTCGGTTACTCACCACCGCCGTTGCTGGAGCGGCTGATCGAGGATGCTCAGAAGATTCACCAGCAACGTCCGGTCTTACAGGAGACGCTCGCTACCGCTACGCAACCGAGGTGTGAGTCTTAGCTAAAGACGAATGGTAGCCTCGATAAGTCGCTGCTATCACGCGGTTTCTGGCTTAGCTAAAGACGGATGCATAGCCAAGTTTGCCGTAGTCGACGATTGGGGAGTAGCCCGGATGAAACCAGCATCCTCGAGAT
>JABEEB010000040.1 GCA_012999515.1 Salifodinibacter halophilus
CGTCGTCGTCTTCCTTTTCGTACGCCTCCCACTCCCAATCCGGCAATAGAAGGGCTTCCCACTCCGCAATCGGCTCATCATCTTCGTCAACAGTCATAGCTAAGAGAGCGTGTCATAGAACTCTTCACACACTATGGTCGGTCTGATTACTATTATAGCAAGTTATTAGCTTAGAGAACCGTGCACTAAGTGCACGCAGTTTAAAACCAGTCAGAGACTACCCTTTCGTTTCCGAATAATGATTTCTCGCACCCGTTCAACGTGATTCGTCTCGGATTGAACGAACGCTGTGAGGATGGCTTCGACGATTTCGGAGCGGCTGGCTCCGAGATCGTCGCACTCAGCGACCAGTTCATCCACTTCTCGCACGATTTCCTCGTCAACAGCGACGCCGAAC
>JABEEB010000041.1 GCA_012999515.1 Salifodinibacter halophilus
CGGATCTGGCGGGTCAACATCGACGACGGCCGTCTGCGCGCCCGCGCGCTGGAACGTTACCTGGCGGTGTCGCGCCTGCCGCGTAACCCGCGCTGGCGCGACGTGCTGCGCTCGGCCTATTTCGTGCTGGGCAAATGCGACGGGCTGTCGGCCGACGCGCGCGCGGAGCTGCAGGCGCGCATCGACACGGTGCTAGCCTATACCCGCCGCGATGCGCTGGTCTGAGCCGCGCCGCTGCGAGCCGGGCGGCATCGCTCAACGGCCCGACGTCGCTGCCTTGCTGCCGCGCTGGGTGCGCGGCGCGCACACCGCGCAGGCGCCGCTGATGCCCTCGTCCAGCTCGTAGACGGTGTGATGATGGTCGGACAGATAGCTGTCGGGCCCGAACACGAAC
>JABEEB010000042.1 GCA_012999515.1 Salifodinibacter halophilus
CATCGACGCGATTCGCTCCAGCCGCGTCACCGGCGCCGCCAACGAGTTCATCGCCTCGGTGTCGCTGGCCCGCAGCGAAGCGATCCGAAGCGGCCATCCCGGTTACATGTGCGCGAGTTCCAACGGCAGCAGCTGCGGCGGCGAATGGAACGATGGCTGGTTGGTGTGGAGCGACCTCAACGGCAACGCCGTCGCCGACGCCGACGAGCGTCCACGCCGCACCGATCAGATCCGCGACCTGAGCCTCGTCGCCACAGCCGTCGGCGGCGATGCCAGAACCCTGATATTCGACGGCCGCGGGCGCTTGCGCGATGGGCGTCGTGATTTCGTACTCAAGTCCACGCCATGCCGCGCCGGCGCCAATCAGCTGCGCACATTCGAGCTGTCGAGCAC
>JABEEB010000043.1 GCA_012999515.1 Salifodinibacter halophilus
ATGGCGGTCGCGACGGTTGCGGGTGCGCGGTCGCGCGCTGCGACGATCACGGCTCGGGATCGCACAGGTAGTAGCCCACGCCGTAGTTCTTGGGGAACTTGCCCCAGGATTCGGGCGGGCCGTTGCAGTGGATCGACGATTGGCCGACCACCGCGCCGGTGTCGTCGTAGTAGGTGTAGATCTGGCCGGGACCGGTCGGGCCGATCGCCGCCATCGCGGCGCCGGCTACGGCGATCGCCGCCAGGCCCAGCCCCAGAGCGAAATGCTTGCGCATGGTGAGAGTCTCTCTTCGATGTGCCGGCGATGCGCCGGCGCAGCAAAGCTATGCCTCGCGAGCCGTTCGCTCACGTGACAACTAACACCAAAATTTCGGTTTGTGACGCGCATCGTGCG
>JABEEB010000044.1 GCA_012999515.1 Salifodinibacter halophilus
CGGCGGCCGCGCAGCGGCTGCGGTGGGTGCGGCGGCGGAACTCAGGTCTGCGGCTTGAACGGGCAGCCCAGCGACTTGGCGCAGCGGTTGTGTTCGAGCACGCACTCGTACTCGCTGGCATCGGGCTGGGCCATGCAGTGGTCGTAGATGCCGGTGCAGATGCTGCAATTGCGCTGGGCGGCCGCGCTGCCGGCGAATCCTGCGGCGAGCGCGAATGCGGCGGCGAACATCACGGTGCGATGACGGATCGAAGGCATGCGAACCTGCTCCTTGGTCGGCGGGCCGGGCGGCCTGCGACAGCATGCGCGAGGGGGTCGCCGCGGCCTGTGACTGCTATCACGGGGCCGCCGGTCGATCCTGGGCGAACCGGCCCGACGGCAACGGCGAGCGG
>JABEEB010000045.1 GCA_012999515.1 Salifodinibacter halophilus
CGTCCAGACCGACCGCAAGCAGCAACTCGGCGGCGCGCGCGCGGCGCGCGGCCGCGTCGCCCTGGCCGTGGATGCGCAAGGGCTCGGCGACGATCTCGGCCACGCGCATGCGCGGATCGAGCGAGGCATAAGGATCCTGGAACACCACGCCGGTGCGTGCACGCAGCCGCCGCAGCGCGGCCGGATCCAGCGCGGCGAGGTCGACGCCGTCGAACACCACCCGCCCTTGCGCGCCGCGCAACAAGCGCAGCATCGCGCGGCCCAGCGTGCTCTTGCCGCTCCCGCTTTCGCCGACCAGGGCCAGGCCTTCGCCGCGGCGCAGTTCGATATCGACGCCGTCCAGGGCCGCGCGCGGCGCGCGCGGATAGCGCATGCGCAGGCCTTCGCCGCG
>JABEEB010000046.1 GCA_012999515.1 Salifodinibacter halophilus
CGCCCCGCGGCCCGACGGCGGCGCGTGGGTGCAAGGCGCGGCCGGTTACGCCAAGAGCAGCTTCGATGTCACCCGCCCGGTCCACGTCGGCGTGTTCGACCGCACCGCGCGGGCCGACGCCGATGCCGACGGTTGGTACGCGATGGCCGAGGCCGGCTGGCGTTTCGAAACGCCGAGCGCGAGCATCGAGCCGCTGGTCGGCGTCTACCACAGCCGCCTGAGCCTGGACGATGTGACCGAGACCGGCGCCGGCGAGGCCAACCTGCGCGTGGAGGGCAAGGGCTACGACACGACCACGCTCGGCGCCGGGGTGCGTTTCATCGGCAAGGCGGGGCGCCTGCGTCCCACCTTTGACATCCGTTACCTGCACGATCTGAACGACGACGCGCCG
>JABEEB010000047.1 GCA_012999515.1 Salifodinibacter halophilus
AGCTCGAACGCGGCAACGGGCCCGAGCCGAGCACGCTGGACGCGCACCGCTGCCAGGAGGTCGCCTGCGGCAACGTGCTGCGCGATCTGTACGAAGGCCTGGTGACCGAAGACGCGCAAGGCCGGCTGGTGCCGGGCCTGGCCGAGCGCTGGACGGTATCGGCCGACGGCCGCACCTGGACCTTCGCCCTGCGCCCCGGCCTGCGCTGGAGCAACGGCGAAGCGCTCGACGCGGCGCAGGTGGTGGCCAGCTTCCGGCGCGCCTTCGCCCCGGCCACCGCCGCGCCGTTCGGCGAATTGTTCGACGCGCTCGACGGCGCCCAGGCGGTGCAGGCCGGCGATCTGCCGCCCGAGCGCCTGGGCGTGAGCGCGCCGGACCCGCACACCGTGG
>JABEEB010000048.1 GCA_012999515.1 Salifodinibacter halophilus
GACCTGCTTCATGCCCAGCGAGATGCGGCGACGCTCTTCATCGACGTCGAGCACCATGACCTGAACTTCATCGCCGACCTGCACGATCTTGGACGGGTTGACGTTCTTGTTGGTCCAATCCATTTCGGAGACGTGGACCAGGCCTTCGACGCCCGGCTCGATCTCGACGAACGCGCCGTAATCGGTGACGTTGCTGACCTTGCCGAACACGCGGGTGTTGGCCGGGTAGCGGCGGGCGATGTTGTCCCACGGATCCTCGCCCAGCTGCTTGAGGCCGAGGCTGACGCGGTTGCGCTCGCGGTCGTACTTGAGCACGCGCACGTCGAGTTCCTGACCGACTTCCACCACTTCCGACGGATGGCGCACGCGCTTCCACGCCATATCGGTG
>JABEEB010000049.1 GCA_012999515.1 Salifodinibacter halophilus
GCGTGGCAAGGCTGGCTGGACGCGCAGAGCGCGCGTCCCGGCGCGGTCACCGGCGCGACCGCCGACGCCTGGCTCGCGGTGTTCGCGCAGCGTCCGTTGAGCGCGCCGCCGCGGCGCGCCCCCGCGCTCAACCGCTGGCAGGCCTTCGCTACCTTGTGGCGGCAGCAGTGGCTGCCGCCGGAACCCGAAGACCGCCGCCTGCGCTGGGGCGCGGGCGCGATCTCGCTGTTGTGGCATCTGCTGTTCGGCGGGCTGCTGGTGTGGCTGATGTACCTGCAGTACTTCGCCACCCGCCCGCCGCCGCCGGGCGAGACCACGGTGACGATGATCGAATACGTCGGCAAGGGCACGCCGCAGGAGCCCGGCGGCGGTTCCCAGCAACCCAGC
>JABEEB010000050.1 GCA_012999515.1 Salifodinibacter halophilus
CGGCGACGCCGACCACTAGCCCTGCGACCGAGACGATGCCGTCGTTGGCGCCGAGCACCGCCGCGCGCAGCCAGCCCACGCGTTCGGAGCGGTGCGCTTCGGGATGGCGGCTGCGCGCATGCGCGCGCGGTCGGGCGGGCGGGGACGGCGCGGGTTGCGTGGTCATGGCGTCAGGCTCAGCCAGCGGCTGGCGTGGCGGTCCAGCGCGTTGGGTTCGAACCCGCGCACGCGCCGCGACACCAGGTGCTTGGAGGTATAGAAGTACAAGGGAATCGCCGCGTTGTCGTTGAGCAGGCGCTGCTCGGCCGCGCGCAGCCAGGCGTTGCGCGCGGCTTGCGTGGCCGCGGCGTCGGCGCGGGCCAGGCGCTCGCGATAACCGGCGTC
>JABEEB010000051.1 GCA_012999515.1 Salifodinibacter halophilus
CAGGACGCTGTTGAGCGGTGCGTTGCTCAGCGGCTGCAGGTTCACCGCGCCGGGCAGCGTGGTCAGGGTCGCGCCGGCGGGACTCGAACCGGTCAGGGTGTGGGTGGTGCGGCCGGCGGTGATGGTGACGGTGTCGCCGGTGATGCTGCGCACGCTGCCCAGGCCGAGGAAGTGCACGACCGGGTTGGTCACCGGCCGGCTGAAGCTGATCGTCAGGGTGCTGCCGATGTTGCCGCAGGCCACGGTCGTGGCGGCGTTGGTGGCGAAGTTGCACGACGCGCCGACGGTCTGCAGCTGGATGCCGGTGGTCGTGGTCGGCACGTTCGGGCTGAACATCGCCGCCGTCGCGCCGCCCAGCGTGGTCAGCGGGACGTTGTTGGCG
>JABEEB010000052.1 GCA_012999515.1 Salifodinibacter halophilus
CTGGACACCGCGATGTCGCAAACCGTTCTGCTCAACAACGTCGACCACCACGACCTGCGCGTGATCGTCGCGCGCGGCGCGCGCTACGGCGACGACGAGATGCTGGCGCCGACCTTCTTCGGCGAGTTCCGCGAGTTGCAGGCGCACTATCCCATCGTGTTCCAGCAGACCGCCGACGGCGGTTTCCGCTCGCTGGCGCTGTTGGGGCTGCGGCCACGCGAGAACCTGTTTCTTGAGGGCGACGCGCTCGCCGGCGCCGGCGAGCGCTGGGACGCGCACTACCTGCCGATGGCGATCGAGCGCCTGCCGTTCCTGATCGGCATCGCCGAGGACGAACCGATGCTGCACATCGACCTGGAGCATCCGCGCGTGGTGCGCGGC
>JABEEB010000053.1 GCA_012999515.1 Salifodinibacter halophilus
ATATGCACAGATGTGCGTATTCGTGCGCCGGTCGGTGACGAAGCCACCGGAGACCGCGCCACATCGCCGCCGTCGGAGGCTCTAACGGGCGAGTCTCTGCGTCGACTCCTCTGTACTGGCTCTATTTTTTGTTATACTTACTGTACAAATTATTTCCCTTAATTTATACTATAATAATTACATACATGATATATGATAATCATTTTTATAGTGTGAGTGATACGGCGTCTCACGCATGGCAATCGAATTCGCACAGAGCCCGCTTTTGACGTTCGTCGTCGGACTCGCGTTGGTCGTGTTGCTACTGGTCGTGTTAGACCTCCCCGCGTTCGTCGGCTTGGCGATAGCCGCGTTCGCGGTCGGGCTCGTCAACGCGGCGTT
>JABEEB010000054.1 GCA_012999515.1 Salifodinibacter halophilus
TGCGGCATCGCCACCCGCAGCAGCGGGCCGCGTCCGACCGCGGGGAAGAAGCGCTGGGCCATTTCGATCGCGTGATCGGAATGCACCACCACCGCGTCGGCGCGCTCGACGATGCGGCGCGAGGCCGGAAACGCGCGGCGCGCGTCCAGCACGCCGTCGCGGTCGAGCAGCGCGACCGCGCCGCGGCCGTGCGAGCGCTCCAGTTCCTGCGGGAACAAGCCGGCGGTGGCGCCGATCTCGTCCATGTTCGCCAGCATCGAGCTGAGGAAGAAATCGTGCAGCACCACCAGCCCCGGCACCTGGTCCAGCAGCTCGACCATGTGCGAGTGGAACGGCGAATTGCCGAACTGGTAGATCACCTGATCGTAGTTGGCGGCC
>JABEEB010000055.1 GCA_012999515.1 Salifodinibacter halophilus
CGGTCAAGTGCGAGCGCATCTACGCGCTGGATTCCGGCGGCATCGGCTGGGAACCGCCGACGCCGTTGATCGACCGCGGCCAGAACGGCCAGACCGGCGAGCTGCCGGTGCTGAGCAAGGTCGAGTTCGTCAACGACAAGGCCGCCGGCCTCGGCCTGCCGCTGCCGGCCGGCCGCGTGCGCGTGTTCGACGGCGGCGATTTCCTCGGCGAAGCGCGCCTGCAGCACACCCCGGCCGGCGCCGAGATCAAGCTCGAACTGGGCAAAGTCTTCGACTTGAGCGCCAAGCGCGAGGCCACCGATTTCCGCCTCGACCGTACCGGACGCACGATGACCGAATCGTTCGCCATCACGATCAAGAACGCGAAGAAGACGCCGG
>JABEEB010000056.1 GCA_012999515.1 Salifodinibacter halophilus
CGAACCGCGGCTGGGCGCTTCCTGTTCGCCCTGCGCCTGCTGCTGGACCGGTTCCGGCGCCCGCGCCTGCTGCTCTTTCTGCTGCCGGGTGGCGGTTTCCAGCTTTTCCAGATTCGCCTGCAGCGGCTGCTGCGCCGCTTCGCCGCGGTCGACGTGGGCGCGCAGCAGGTCGGCCTCGTTGCCCGGGTTCTTCCACATCGCGAACACGTTGCCGTTGGTCTGGCTCGGCACGACTTCCTGGATCTCCGGCAACCCGGCCTTGCGCGCCTGCAGCGCCAGCGCACCGGCGACGCGTTCCTTGTCCTGCTGGTTGTCGTAGACGCCGGCGTTCGGGCCGATCTTGTCCAGGCCGGTCAACGCCTGCTGGAACATCGGAT
>JABEEB010000057.1 GCA_012999515.1 Salifodinibacter halophilus
GGCTCGGTGCGGGTGATGGGCTTCACCGTGGAAACGCCGCCGGGCGAACCGGCGCATCCGGGCCTGGGCAAGGTCGGCAAGCCGCAACTGGACAAGTTCTCCGCGCAGTTCCGCAGCGCCGCCAAGGCCAACGGCCTGGACGACGCCTGGCTGCGCGCGATCGCCCACGCCGAGAGCGGCTTCGACGCCAAGGCGGTGTCGAGCAAGGGCGCGCAGGGCGTGATGCAGTTGATGCCGGAAACCGCCAAGGAATACGGCGTCGGCGATCCGTTTTCGTCGGAAGAATCGATCAAGGCCGGCGCGCGCCACCTCAAGTCGCTGCTGCGCCGCTACAACAACGACCTGACCCTGGCCACCGCCGCCTACAACGCCGGCA
>JABEEB010000058.1 GCA_012999515.1 Salifodinibacter halophilus
GCGACGGCACCTTGATGCAGACCGCGCGTTCGCTCGACCTGGCCCTGCAAGGCGAAGGCTTCTTCGTGGTCGAGCGCGCCGGCCGCACCTTGCTGACCCGTTCCGGCGCGTTCCGCGTCGACGCCGACGGCGCCCTGGTCAATGCGGTCGGCGACCGCGTGCTCGGCGAAAGCGGGCCGATCCTGCTCGGCGAGCCGGGCGCGGCCGCGGGCCTGCGCGTGGACGCCAACGGCGAATTGTGGAGCGCCGACCGGCGCAGCCTGGGCCGCCTGGATCTGGTCGCCGCCGCCGATGCCGGCGCGCTGCGTCCGGCCGGCGACGGCGCCTACGCCTACGAGGGCGAGCGCGGCGAATGGCGCGGTCGGGTCGTGCAG
>JABEEB010000059.1 GCA_012999515.1 Salifodinibacter halophilus
ATCGCGATTCCCAACGACCCGCACGACTTCACCCCGGCGGCGCTGCCGACCCTGTACCGCACCGGCAGCTACAACATCGCCCTGACCGGCAGCGGCGGCTATGGGCCGTACAACTACACCATCGAGACCGGCGCGCTGCCGGCCGGCCTGAGCCTGAGCGGCGGCGCGATCGTCGGTACGCCGACCGTG
This sequence comes from Salifodinibacter halophilus, assembly GCA_012999515.1. Lineage (NCBI taxonomy): Bacteria > Pseudomonadati > Pseudomonadota > Gammaproteobacteria > Salinisphaerales > Salinisphaeraceae > Salifodinibacter > Salifodinibacter halophilus. The sequence continues at coordinate 190 of JABEEB010000059.1, forward strand.
TCGGGCGCCTACAGCGTCACCATCAAGTCCACCGACTCCAGCCTGCCCGGCCCGGGCGTGCCGGCGGTCGCGTTCCGCACCCGCACCTACACCGGCACCGTGCTCGAGCCGCCGACGATCGTGGTCAATCCGGCCACCATCCCCGGCGCCACCGTCGGCGTCGCCTATAACCAGACCTTCAGC
>JABEEB010000060.1 GCA_012999515.1 Salifodinibacter halophilus
AGCCGCTGAACCAGTCGCCGTAGGCGGTGACCACGCGCTTGGGCGTGTCGAGCAGGCCTTCGCGGGTCGGGTCTTCGCCGGCCCAGGCCAGCAGGGTGCGGACCGCGGCCTCGGCTTGCTCGCGGCTGGGCTTGTCGGGGGTGTCGGCCATGGGACGGGCCTTGTGTGCTTGGGGGGACACGAATGCTACCAAGCCCGGAATCGGGACGGGAGGATCGGCGACCGGCCGCGCCTGGCGGCTTGCCGCTTCTGCCTTGAACCCGTTCGCTATTCCCTGCTTGCGTTGCCGATGCCCGGGAAAAAAAAAGGTCGCCCAACCAGGGCGACCAGTCGGCTCCCCGGGGGAGAGAGCGCCGGGGGAGCGGTGG
>JABEEB010000061.1 GCA_012999515.1 Salifodinibacter halophilus
GCCGTGGGGGACGGTGCGCCAGCTTAGGAGTGCCGCAATCGGCGAAAAACACCGTGCCGGTTCATGCTTTATGGAGCAAATGGCCATAATGGCCGCCTCGCCCCCGAGGATCGCCGCATGGACAAGCTCGGCAGCCTGCTCGCCTTCGTGCGCACCGCCCACGCCCGCAGCTTCGTCGCCGCCGCGCGCCAGCTTGGGGTTTCGTCCTCGGCGGTGGGCAAGAGCGTGGCGCGGCTGGAGCAGCAACTCGGCGTGCGCCTGCTCCAGCGCAACACCCGCAACGTCCAGCTGACCGAGGAAGGCCGCCAGTTCTACGAGCGCTGCAAGCCGCTGCTGGACGAACTGGAAGACGCCGAAGCCGCGCTG
>JABEEB010000062.1 GCA_012999515.1 Salifodinibacter halophilus
TCCAGACTTTGCCGTCGGCGCCGACCCCGACCTGGCGCGGGTCGACCTGCGAAGGCTCGTGCAGGCCGGTGCGCTTGGCCTGCAGCATGGCGTCGGCCACGGCATCGTCGGGCACCTGCGCGGGCAGGCGTTCGCGCAGGAACTGGAAATAGCCGTGGTCGCGGTGTTGCGGGTCGCGCGGTTCGGACGCCTGCGGGGGCGCGGTGTGCGAAGCCGGTGCGCGTTGCGGCGCGTGCTCCGGCGCCGCGTCCTGGCGTTGGACCGGGCTGCTGTCCTTGAAGCCTGGCGGCAGAGGCAGACCCTCCAGGCCCAACGCCTTCAGGTCGACCTTCGCATCGATGCTCGGGTTCGGGATGCCGAAACCGA
>JABEEB010000063.1 GCA_012999515.1 Salifodinibacter halophilus
CCAGCATCATCACCACCTCGCAGCCGGCCTGTTGGGCCAGCAGCTCGGTGGTGCCGGTGTAGGCGATGCCGCCTTGGTTGATGACGGCCTTATGCACCGGGCCGGTGATCACCCCGTCCAGGCGCCCGTCCAGGCAGGCCTGGGCGGCGTCGGTGAGGGCCTGGATCACCGCCGCGGCGTTGGCCGGCTCGGGCGTGCCGAAGGCCGGGGGCGCGGGGTTGCGGATCTCGACCACGGCGACCTCGCCCGGCGCGCGCGAAGGGCGGTCGGGCGGGAGCAGGGTCAAGGGCAGGGCGAGGGCGTCGGCCGCGGCGCGCAGGCTGCGCGGGTCGGCGTAGCAGATCAGGTCGTAGTCGCGCGGCTGT
>JABEEB010000064.1 GCA_012999515.1 Salifodinibacter halophilus
CCAGATCGAACGCGCGGCCTGGGCGATCCGCGAATGGGACGACGCGCTGAGCCGCTTCGACGACACCCAGCGGCGCCTGGCGATCGAGATCGCCCAGGGCTACAACTGGTTCGACCGCGCGGTGTTCTCGCTCAACAAGACCCCGCAGGAACAGCGCCTGTACTACCTGCGCTTCCCGCTGCACCACGGCGAGACCATCCGCCGCGAATCGCTCAAGAACGGGATCGACCCGGCCTGGGTCGCGGCCGAGATCCGTGCCGAGAGCATCTTCAACCCGACCGCGCGCTCCGGCGCCAACGCCATGGGCCTGATGCAGGTGCTGCCCGGCACCGGCGCGCAGGTGGCCAAGAGCCTGGGCCTGC
>JABEEB010000065.1 GCA_012999515.1 Salifodinibacter halophilus
CTGAGTCCGACGCGCACCAAAGCGCTCGTCCGGTTTCCCTCCCCCTGTTCCGCCCTCCTTCGTTTCCGCGCCGCCACCGCGGCGCGCCTTCCCGCGGCTCGTCCGCACCTTCTGGAGAACCACCATGTCGCACCACACCAACGCTCGTCGCAACAACGCCGCCCGCACCCTCGGCCTGCTCGGCGTCGCCCTCGGCGGCGGCCTGCTGCTGGCCGGCCAGGCCTTCGCTTCGCAGCCGCTGGCCCAGGGCTATCTCGTCTCCGCCGGCCACGCCGCCAAGGCCGCCGAAGGCAAATGCGGCGAGGGCAAGTGCGGCGAAGAGAGCTTCGCCAAGACCGATGCCAACCACGACGGCAAG
>JABEEB010000066.1 GCA_012999515.1 Salifodinibacter halophilus
CGACCGCGATCCCAACCAGATCGAAGGCTGGCGCCTGCTGGCCAGCGCCTACACCGCGCAGGGCCTGGCGGTGAAGGCCCGCGACGCCTACGCGCGCGCGCTCAAGCTCGCCCCGGACAATCCCGACCTGCTCGCCGAGGCCGCCGAAGCGCGCGCCCTGGCCACGCGCGAGCGCCGCTTCGACGAAGACGCCGTGCGCATGCTGGAACACGCGCTGGAGCAGCAGCCGATGCACCAGCGCGCGCGCTGGTTCCTCGGCATCGCCCAGCGCCAGGCCGACCGTCCCGGCGACGCGGCCAAGACCTGGGAGCCGCTGCTGAGCGTGGTCCAGGCCGGCACCGCGGCCAGCCTGCTCGAC
>JABEEB010000067.1 GCA_012999515.1 Salifodinibacter halophilus
CGGCCGGCGTAGATGGTCGGCACGTACCAGGTGCCGCGCCGCTTCATCAGCGACATGACTTCCGGGCTCATGTAGGTGCCGTGCTCGATGCTGGTGACGCCGCCGAGCACCGCGCGCTTCATGCCTTCCTCGCCGTGCGCGTGCGCGGCCACGCGGTAACCGTAGTCCTTGGCGGTATCGACGATCGCCTTGACCTCTTCGACCGTGAACTGCGGCGCGTCGCCGGACTTGGCGTACGACAGCACGCCGCCGGTGGCGGTGATCTTGATGACGTCGCTGCCTTCCTTGTAGCGCTGGCGCACGGCCTGGCGGGCGTCGTCGATGGAGTTGATCACGCCCTCGGTCGGGCCGGGCGGGC
>JABEEB010000068.1 GCA_012999515.1 Salifodinibacter halophilus
CGACCTGGACCTGCGCTACCGCCAGATCCGCCTGGGCGTGCAGGAGAACCGCGTCGCCCGCTACTACGACGCCGAGGCCTTCCCCAACATCGCCGTGCTCGATTTCGGCCTGAGCCCGGAACAGGTGCTGCAAGTGCAGAAGGCCGGCCTGGACCTGCTGGCCGGGCTGTCGAGCTATTCGATCAGCGAACTGCTCGGCACCATGATGGCCATGCACAGCCGCCGCCTGCGCAAGCGCGGCAACCTGCTGGCCAAGGACGGCGCGCTGTTCTGCTCGGCGCTGGTGCAGCACTGCTACCTCGCCGCCGGCGTCGAATTCCTGCCCGGCGTGCCCGGCAAGAACATCGCTCCGCACG
>JABEEB010000069.1 GCA_012999515.1 Salifodinibacter halophilus
AGACAATCCGCCCGGCGCGTTGGTCGAGATCAACGCCAGAGTGCAAGCCGGCCGGCTCGGTTTGGTGTGGAATTACGCGGGCGAAGCCTACGATGCCGCCACGATCGAAGCTTGGTCGCAGGCCTTCGCGGCGGAACTGGCGGCGCTGGTGGCGCATTGCCTGCAGCCCGGCAGCGGCGCGCTGACCGCCAGCGACCTGCCGCAGGCGAGGTTGCAGGCCGACGAATTCGCCTTGCTGGCAGCGCGCGAGGATGCGCGGGCCATCGAGCACGCGTTCCCGCTGACGCCGCTGCAGCGCGGCGTGCTGCTGGAGAGCTTGCGCGGCGACGGCGCCGATCCGTATTTCCAGCAG
>JABEEB010000070.1 GCA_012999515.1 Salifodinibacter halophilus
CGGCCGGCCGGGCGTTCATCGCCGCGCGCTCAGGTCAGCTGCGGCGCGAACGCCAGCATGCGTTTCTCCAGCAGCGTGGAGAACAGGTCGATCACGTCGCCGTAGATCTCGCCGGGGTCGGCGCCGTAGTCGCGCGCCAGCGCGGCGACGATGGCTTCCACATCCGAGCGTCCGTCGACGTGGGTCAGCACCGCGTGGGCGATGTCGTCCAGTTCGATCACCCGCTCCGGCGCCAGCAGCACCCAGCGCTCGCGCGTGCGGTCGTGCTGCAGGCGCACGCCGACCGGAAAGCGCATCACGCTGCCCGAATCGATGGCCGCGCTCATGGCCGCGGCTCCTGCGGGAAGA
>JABEEB010000071.1 GCA_012999515.1 Salifodinibacter halophilus
CTGCGGCTTTATCGCCCCTCCTGTATTCCTACTAGGAATACAGGAGGGTCGTCTCTGCTACAATAATTACTACAGGCTGATGGGTATATAACTGTTGTGCTAGGACTACAGTAGTGAGCCTACTAGTATACACACTCCCTGCGCGTGGAAACACAGTAGACCACTCTCCAAAAAACACCACTGTCCAGCCATCAAAACACTTAAGTTGTCTGGGCTCCTACTATTAGGCACAAGGTGCTATCTATAGATGACTGAATGGAGAGACGCTCACGTCGAAATTCTGGCGAAGATGGTGCGGGTTCCTGTGGTCGGAAGCTATCATAAGCAACGAGACACAATCAAAGATTG
>JABEEB010000072.1 GCA_012999515.1 Salifodinibacter halophilus
GACCGCCATCATCTTCGACAGCGCGGCCGGGTCCAGGCCGTGCGCGGCGCCGAGCGCGAGCGCTTCGCCGGTGGCGGCCATGATCACGCCCAGCGCCATGTTGTTGCACAGCTTGGCGACCTGGCCGGCGCCGCTGGCGCCCATGTGGAAGACGTTGCGGCCCATCGCGTCCAGCAACGGCCGCGCGCGCTCCAGCGCCGTGGCCTCGCCGCCGACGATGAAGGTCAGCGTGCCGGCGGCGGCGCCAGCGGTGCCGCCGGACACCGGCGCGTCGAGGAAGCCGATGTCGTGCGTGCCCAGCAGCGCCGCGGCGCGGCGCGCGGTTTCCACCGACACGGTCGAGTG
>JABEEB010000073.1 GCA_012999515.1 Salifodinibacter halophilus
CGCGCACCCCGTCGACATCGTCGAAGCGGAGATTTCGGGCATGGCGAAGCGGGACGACGGCTGGCTGGAGAGCTTCGAGTTCGAAGACGGCACCGTCCGCGAGTACAAAGGCGGCTTCGCCATGTACGGCTCGAACTACAACACGACGCTGTTCGAGGCGCTCGACGTGGACCTCGTCGACGCCGTCGAAATCGACGCGTCCGACCCGGAACGAGCCAGCGGCGCGGTCGGCAACTACCGGCCACAGCGCGAACTGCTCGTCCTCCGCGGGGGGACGAACGCGCTCAATCGATTCGCCGTCGAACAGCCGCGAATAGACGTGCTCGCCCGCCATGGGCCGGG
>JABEEB010000074.1 GCA_012999515.1 Salifodinibacter halophilus
ACCGACGGGGCGAACAGGAGCACGGCATCGGTGACGCTGGCAACATTTGCAGTATCGTGCATCGCCGCGGAATGCATCCGTTCGGCGTCGATATCCTCGGCCGCGGCGGCGGCGTGCGCGGCGGCGACACAGTCGTCGGCCATTCGACTCGGGCGCTGGTCGCGGTAGCGGTCGAACTCCGTCTCGACCGGGTGGGCGGCTTCGACTCCGTCGAGCGCCGCGTCGGCCCGCTCGGCGATGGCGTCCATCGCGCGGGAGTCAACGTCGCGGATGTCCATCTGCAGGCTGACTTCTCCCGGGACGATGTTGCGCGCGTTCGGGGTCACGTCGAACTGCCCGAT
>JABEEB010000075.1 GCA_012999515.1 Salifodinibacter halophilus
TACAAGGCGCCGATGGAGTGCTGCTCGATGTTCGTCCCGCGCGAGGGCGAGTGGTTCCAGCGCGTGGACAAGGCGCTGGAGACCGACGAGGCGGCCTGATCCGGCGGCAGCGTCGAACAGAGCAAGCTAGAGACGAGTACGGAACGGGCAAAGCGCCTCGCGCGCTTGCCCGTTTTCCTTTTGCGCTTGCGGCCGAACTCCGCCGTGGCGCCCGCGCCGCTGCGTCGGCCGCAACGTTTACGATAGCCGCCAACCCTAGCCCGCCCGCACAGGCCAGCCCATGCTCACCGACCTGCTCCTCGCCATCGCCCATCACCTGCTGGTCTTCGCGCTGATCTCG
>JABEEB010000076.1 GCA_012999515.1 Salifodinibacter halophilus
GGCCGCCTGCGCAGGCGCATCGCCGGTCGGGCCGTCGGGCGTTGCGTGTGGGTCGGGGGACATCATCGCGGTAACTCCTGTTCAGACGCCGCCGCCGAAGGCGGGGCGCGCGGCCGGGACGCGCGATACGCGCGGGCCGTTCGGCCGATGAATGGGGAAATAAGCGCTCGCAGCGAGGGTCATGGCGAAGGGTCTCCTCAGGCGTTCACCTGACCGGCCTGCACGATGCGCAGGTCGGGCGCGAGTTCCTGGTAGGACAGCACCGGCAACTCGAAGAAGTCGATCTCCAGCAGCTTGCGCAGATGACGGCGAACATCCAGTGAACACAGCAACACCGGTT
>JABEEB010000077.1 GCA_012999515.1 Salifodinibacter halophilus
CGAAGGCCTGGGCCGCGGCGCGGATCGCCGCCGCGTACGGGCCGTTTTCGGCCACGCCGCCAACGATCAGCGCGACATGGTTGCCGGCCTTGGCGATCTCGCGCAGCGCTTCGTCGCCGAGCGCGGCGGCGAGCTGCGACGGCGCAACGATGCGCTTGCTGGTCAGGTCGAAGGTGAAGTCGAAGTCGACCGGATTCACCGCGTGCACCTTGGCGCCGCGGGTGTAGGCCTTGCGTACGCGCTGCTGCACCAGCGGCAGTTCATGGCGCAGGTTGCTGCCGACGATGACGACCACATCGGCCTGGTCGATCTCGGCGACCGGCATGGCGAAGGTTTCGG
>JABEEB010000078.1 GCA_012999515.1 Salifodinibacter halophilus
TGATGACGTCTCAGGAACGTTTCGGACGCTGTGAGGTCTGCGTGGCCCCCGAAACCGCACGGGCACGTCAGCGTGTCGCGGTGGCGTGTCGTCCGATCTGTTGACCCGCAGTTCGGACACTCTTGAGAGGTCCATGCTTCCGAACGAACCTCCACCGAGATACCATACTCCTCGGCGGTACAGGCGAGTCGGTCGATGAACTGCCGGAACGCCCAGAAGTTGTGCGTCTTCTCGTTCACCCTGACCGACCAGTGCGTTTCCAGCACGTCGGTCAAGTCGCCCACGTACACCGTCGCCACGCCCTCGTCGTACAGCCGTTCAACGAGGTCGCGTACCAG
>JABEEB010000079.1 GCA_012999515.1 Salifodinibacter halophilus
CTCGCCGATCCCGGCACGCTGTGGAGCGTGTCGATCTGGGGCCTGTTGTGCGCGGCCGCGGCGACGCTGTGGTGGCCCAAGGCGCGCGCGGCGACGTCGGCGCTGCTGGCGCTGGCCCTGATCGCCGGGTTCGCGTACGGAATTCTCGCTGCGCCGGCGCTGGTTTCGCTCGCGCTGCTGGGCCTGGCCGCGTGGCTGGTGCGGCCGGCGCGGCCGCGCGCGGCGCGCATCGGCGGCCACGTACTGTTCGTACTGACCGCATTCGCACTCGGCCTGCATCTGCTGCCGGGCTTCGGCAATCCGCAATTGGTCGCCGATCTCAAGCTCAGCGCCGATG
>JABEEB010000080.1 GCA_012999515.1 Salifodinibacter halophilus
AGCCGCACAACGCTACGTCGGCCCGCGACTGCGTCATCCGCAGCACCGCCTCGTGCGGATCGCCGGCTTCGCCGACCACATCGATGTCGCTGTGCGCGCCGAGGATCCAGCGCAGTCCGAGACGGATCAACGGCTGGTCGTCGACGATGAACACCCGGATCATTTCCCTATCGCTCCGTAGATGATGCAAGCGAATGTCCAGGCCGTTTCCGAGGTCCGCAACTCGCCCGCGGGCAAAGTGCGGTGCGCCGACACCAATGTCGGCGGCTGACTACGTTACGTAAATGGATGTCTACGCCAGCGTAGACGCGCGCCGACGCCGAATCGGGGTTTTCCT
>JABEEB010000081.1 GCA_012999515.1 Salifodinibacter halophilus
GGCGAAGTTGGTGATGGTGTATCACCGTCTTCCCTACGAGGAGCGCGTCGTGCGGGGCGAGCGTGTGCGCCGGCCTCACTCTTCGCCGAACGGCATCATTCCGAGTCTGCTGAGCTTTTTCGCGGATGGCACTCCGGGTTCTTGGGTCGCTTGGACCACCGCGGCGGGGCCGGGGGTCAGCGAGGTCGAGCGGATGCCGGTGGATTCCGCGCGTTACCCCGGATTAACAGCGGCCACCGTCGCGCTCAACGCTGCCGATGTGGAGACGTTCTACAAACGCTTCTCCAAGGAAGCATTCTGGCCGGTGATCAACACGTTCTGGGAGCGGGCCAAGTT
>JABEEB010000082.1 GCA_012999515.1 Salifodinibacter halophilus
ATCCGGCGCAGGGTCGGCTCGTCTACTTCGGCCGCGCCGCCCGGCGTGGGCAGGCGCACGCCGAACAGGGTCATGCCGCCGTCGCCGCCGAAGGCGATGGTGTGGATGCGCACGCCTTCGTCGTGGGCGATCTGGGCGCCGCGCATCGGGTCCGGCGGCGCGTTGTTGACGCCGTCGGTGAGCAGGATCAGCACGCGTTCGTGCTCGGGCAACTGGCGCAGGCGCCGCACCGACAGGCCGATGGCCTCGCCGATCGCGGTCTCCTGCCCGGCCAGGCCGACTTCGCTGTTGCCGAGCTGTTCGCGCACGGTGTCGCGGTCCAGGGTCAGCGGCGCC
>JABEEB010000083.1 GCA_012999515.1 Salifodinibacter halophilus
CGACGACACCGCCCGCGCCGGTTGGCGTACGCCGCTGGAGCTGACCGTGCTCGGCGCGATCTGGGGCGGCTCGTTCCTGTTCATGCGCGTGGCCGCCAAGGACTTCGGCGCGCTGCCGCTGGTGGAGATGCGCCTGGGCCTGGGCGCGCTGATCCTGCTGCCGTTCCTGTGGCAGGCGCGCGAGTCGTTCCGCGGCGCGAAGATCTGGGCCAAGCTCGCGCTGATCGGCCTGATCACCTCGGCCCTGCCGTTCGCGCTGTTCGCCTGGGCCGCGCAGCGCGCGCCGGCCGGCATCGGCGCGATCACCAACTCGATGGCGGTGAACAGCACCGCCA
>JABEEB010000084.1 GCA_012999515.1 Salifodinibacter halophilus
CGACGAAGGAGAGCATCCCGGCGGTCGTCGCGGTGTTGAGCGTCCGTGCGACGCCCGGGAAGGCCGCATCGTGCTCGAGCGGTTCGAACGCGCGCCGGAACGTCTCGACGTTCGCGTCGATCCAGTGGTGACGATTCTGCACGGCGACGGTCTCGGGGACGTCGAAGTCGAGCCCGGAGACGTCGCGGATGCGCGTGCGTGCCGCCCGCACGTCGCTCGCGTACCCCTCGCGATCGGCGGGTGTGAGGTCGAGCGCGCCAGGGTCGGTCGCGCTCTTGGCCGCATCGGCGACCGCCGCCCAGTCGACGGCATCGTCGCCGGACGCACCCGCGAC
>JABEEB010000085.1 GCA_012999515.1 Salifodinibacter halophilus
GTTCTCCATCACCTGCTTGAGCCGCGCCAGCCCCTGCTCGTAATCCTTGCCGACCATCTTCTCCATCACCAGGCCGATCCAACGCGCCATCAGGTTGTAGCCGTGGTCGCTGTCCAGCGCCCAGGTCAGCTTGGTGCCCTCGCCTTCGGCGGCGAGGGTGTAGGTCGCGGTGGCCTGGCTGCCGTCGAAGTCCAGCGCGACCGCGATCCGGCTCTGCGGCACCGACTCGGCGATGCGCTGGCTGCCGCGGCCGACCCGCTTGCCCTCCCAGGCCATGCCCGCGCCGACGCCGGACTCCGGTCCGCTGTAGCTGTACTTGGCGTCGGGCTCGAG
>JABEEB010000086.1 GCA_012999515.1 Salifodinibacter halophilus
CTATCGGGTCAACCAGCAGTACATCGCCAGCGCCGCCCAGGCCGAGACTTACCGCACCGAGCCGCCGTTCAAGCTGCAGGGTAGCTATCGCAATATGAACAAGCTGGCGGAGAAGATTTCGCCGGTGATGAACGCGGCCGAGCTGCAGCAGTTGATCGGCGATCACTACCTCGGCGAGGCGCAGCTGCTGACCTCCGGCGCCGAGGAGAACCTGCTCAAGCTCGGCGAGCTGCGCGGCGTGCACAGCGAGGAACAGGCGGCGCGCTGGGCGCAGATCAAACGCGACTTCCTGCGCAACAAGGCGATGGGCGCGGGCGAGGCCGATGTCGGCGG
>JABEEB010000087.1 GCA_012999515.1 Salifodinibacter halophilus
CGCGCGCCGCGCCGCGCTCGAAGCGCCAGGCGCGGCAGCCCGGCGCCCACCAGCGCAGCAGGCGTTCGCTGCGCTGCTGCGCGCTCAAGGTCTCGGCCGGCAGCCACAGGCCGGCGACGGCCTGCACGCCGCGCCACACCGGATAGCGCACTTGCGCGCCCAACGCCTCAGTCATCGCCGTTCCCCCCGGCGTAGATCGTGGGCCGTCCATCGCGCCCGCGCAACACGATCAGGCGCCCGTCGGCGTCGACAGCGGCTGTGGTCCAGCCGCTGTCGCAGACGCTGCCGGTGCTGAGCCGTATCGCCGACTCGTAAACCACGCGGCGTTCGCG
>JABEEB010000088.1 GCA_012999515.1 Salifodinibacter halophilus
CTGCCCCGACAGCGACAGCAGGAAGTCGTAATGGTCGTAAGGCTGCGAGCCGAACAGCTTGACCGCCTGCGTGACCAGATCGCGATGCGGCTTGAGCTGCTCGGGCTTGGCCTCCAGGTACTTGGCCGCATCGGCCACCAGGTTGAGCCGCACCGGGATCTTCGCGCCCGGGGCCAGATCGATCTGCTTGTAGCGACGGCCGGCGAACACCGGCGAGTCCAGCAATGTGTTGAGCGGCACCGGACGGAAGCGCAAGGTGTCGCCCTGGCGCGCGTCCAGCTCCAGCGCGGTGCCGGCCTGCCAGCCCGGCGGCAGCTTCAGGCTCGGCGCG
>JABEEB010000089.1 GCA_012999515.1 Salifodinibacter halophilus
CTTGCGCTGTACCTTTTCGGCTTCGAAATTCTGGACCAGCGTATGGATGGACGGCTTGTTCATGGCTATGGCCTGTTGGATTAGTTGTTGCGCGAGTGCACGTGGACCCGCGTCATGGCATGGATATAGCTATGGGTACAGCTAAGCGACTAATTATAACGGGATTTTTTTGGCCGTGGCTAGGGCCTGGCCGGCCGGCTCCGGATCGGGGCCCGCCGGGCCGGCCGAAACGGGGCTGGAATCGGTTTCCCGGGCCGTCTGCGCCGCCAGTTCGGCCCGGTAAGCCTCCAGCAGCTTGCGGTCGGCCTTGGACAAGGCGGCCTCGTTCAG
>JABEEB010000090.1 GCA_012999515.1 Salifodinibacter halophilus
ATCGCGTCGGAGCCGTAGATGGCCGAGGCGCTGCCGGTCAGGATTTCGATCCGCTCCACCATGCCCAGCGGGATGTTGGAGATATCGGTGAAGTTGCTGCGGCCCTTGAACGGCATCGGGAAGTCGGCGATGCGGCGGCCGTTGACCAGCACCAGCGTGCGCTGGGTGCCGAGGTTGCGCAGATCCTGCATGGAGATGCCGGCGGTGCCGATGAAGCGGCCGGAGTTGCCCATGGTGAAGGAGGTCGCCAGCGCCGGCATCGTGGTCAGCACGTCGCCGATGTTGACCGCGCCGGTGGCCTTGATGTCCTCGGCGGTCAGCACGCTGACC
>JABEEB010000091.1 GCA_012999515.1 Salifodinibacter halophilus
CCACCGGGAAGCCGAAGGGGGTGAAACACACCACTGCCGGCTACCTTGCGTGGACGGCGTGGACCTCGCAGAATGTCCTCGACGTCAAGCCGGAAGACACCTACTTCTGCTCGGCCGACATCGGCTGGATCACCGGGCACTCCTACATCGTCTACGGCCCGCTCGCCCTCGGCACGACGACGACGATGTACGAGGGGGCCCCTGACTACCCCGAGCAGGACCGCTTCTGGGAGATCGTCGACGACCTCGACGTCACGCAGTTCTACACGGCACCGACGGCGATCCGCTCGTTCATGAAGTGGGGTGCGGAGTACCCCGAGCGCCACGAC
>JABEEB010000092.1 GCA_012999515.1 Salifodinibacter halophilus
TGAAAATTATCGCGCTGTGTCGGCTGCGCGATGGAATACTCGGAGATGCTGTGCGTTGGTCGATGTCGATAGGGTGGGCAATTTCTGGCTCGCAGCTTGGATCGCCGTTCGATTGGGCGTCAAGACGGACTGGTAGTGAACTATTTCGGCATCGGTTCGCTGTCGCGGGCACAGATTCGGCAGAAATGGAAATGTCCGAACATCGGCTGGGAATGTGAAGAACAATGGCGACGCCGTCATGATCGAGTACGAGTCCCTCTTCGCCGAACCTCTCAGGGCCGGAGCCGACATCGATTTGGCCCGTGCCGAGTCCACCCACACCCCCGCC
>JABEEB010000093.1 GCA_012999515.1 Salifodinibacter halophilus
GACCGAATGCTGGGTCGGCTTGGTCTTGAGCTCGCCGGCGGCGGCGATGAACGGCACCAGGGTCAGGTGCATGAACAGCGCGTGCTCGGGGCCGCGCTCGGTGCGCAGCTGGCGGATCGCCTCCAGGAACGGCAGCGACTCGATGTCGCCGACGGTGCCGCCGACCTCGACCAGGGCCACGTCGAAGCCTTCGGTGGCCTCCACGATCAGGCGCTTGATCTCGTCGGTGATGTGCGGGATCACCTGCACGGTGCCGCCGAGGTAATCGCCGCGGCGTTCCTTGCGGATCACGTTCTCGTAGATCCGGCCGGTGGTGATCGAGTTCTTG
>JABEEB010000094.1 GCA_012999515.1 Salifodinibacter halophilus
ACCGCGACGGCCGCTACGCCGACGGCGCGGTGCTGGTCTACGACCTGTTCGAAACCCGCGACAGCGGCGACGGCCTGATCGACCAGGGCCCGCGCCGGCACATCGACGTGATGGTCAGGGACAGCGTCCGCTACGCCGCCACCGGCGGCTGGGGCTACGCCGAATTCGCCGCCGGGCAACGCAGCGACCGCCTGACGCCCGCCGAACGCGACGGCTGCGCGGCCTGTCACGCCAGCCGCGCCCAGCATGGCCACGTCTTCAGCCAGTGGCAGAACCGCGACGAGGGCGGCGCGCCGAGCTCCTGACCTCGGCCCGTCCCCGGGCAGCG
>JABEEB010000095.1 GCA_012999515.1 Salifodinibacter halophilus
ATCGCCACCGCCTTGGCCGCGTCGGCCTCGGCGCGGGTGACGAAGTTCTGCTCGGCCATGCGGTCGAGGATGTAGTCGCGGCGGATCTTGGCGCGGTCGGGATTGTTCAGCGGATTGCCGCTGGACGGGAACTTCGGAATGCCGGCGAGCGAGGCCATCTCGTCCAGGCTCAGCTCGTTCATCTTCTTGCCGTAATAGAACTCGGCCGCAGCGCCGACGCCGTAGGCGCGGTTGCCGAAGAAGCTCTTGTTCAAGTACAGCTCGAAGATCTCATCCTTGCTCAGTTCCTGCTCCATGCGCATCGCCAGCAGCATTTCGCCGAGCTTGC
>JABEEB010000096.1 GCA_012999515.1 Salifodinibacter halophilus
CCAGCGGATCGCCTGCCGCGCCGAAGACGCGTGGAACGCGGTGTGCTTCTACGAGCACATCCACCGTAAACCGTCGCTTTTCCTGCGCAGCGTGCTGCCGGTGCCGATGCGCACGACCGGCTGCGCCGGCAAGGTCGGCGACACGTCGCGATGCCTCTACAGCGACGGCGGCTACCTCGCAAAGCGAATCACCGAGGTGATTTCGGGAGAACGCGTCGAATTCGAGGTGATTGAGCACAGCATCCGCTACTGCCGCAGCATCGCCCTCAAGGGCGGCAGCATCAGCGTCGTCGCCGACGACGACGGCGCTTGCTCGGTGCATATGCT
>JABEEB010000097.1 GCA_012999515.1 Salifodinibacter halophilus
ACCACACCCGCCGCGAACGCCGCGGCCCACTCAAGCGAAGGAACCCCTCATGTCCCCGATCCTCTACTACGGCGTCCCCTCCGGCTGTTCGTTCGGCTCCATCGTCGCGCTGGAATGGTCCGGCCAGCCCTACCGACTGGCGCGCGTGAACATGCCCGAAGACATGCAGACCGAGCTGTTCGCCGCGATCAATCCGGTGCGCGAAACCCCGGCCCTGCAGACCGCGCGCGGCGACTACCTCGCCGAAAGCCTGGCCATCCTCAACCACATCGGCGCCACCCAGGGAGCGCTGGACGTCGGCATCTCGTTCGAGCAAGGCACGCGCG
>JABEEB010000098.1 GCA_012999515.1 Salifodinibacter halophilus
AGGAATTCGTCACGGAACTTCAACGCCACCGTGCCGGTGGCGCGTTCGATCCGCAGCTCGCCGCCGCCATCGAGGCGCTGCGCGCGCAGCAGCGGCACGTTCTGGAAATAGCTGCCGTTCTCGCCGGCCGATTCGGCGCCGAGCGCGCGCAGGCGTTCGGCTACGTACAGCGCGGCCAGGTCGAAGCCGCGGGTCGCGGTTTCGCGGCCTTCCAGCAGGTCGTCGGCGAGGAAGCGCACGTCGGCTTCGATCCGGCGCGCCTGCGCCGCGTCGTTGTCGATGCTGGCGGAGGGCGGCGTTGCGGCCGCGGGAGCGGCTGCGCGGT
>JABEEB010000099.1 GCA_012999515.1 Salifodinibacter halophilus
GGGCCGTCCGGCTCGGGCAAGTCGACGCTGATGAACCTGATCGGTTGCCTGGACACGCCGACCAGCGGCGTCTACCTGTGCGACGGCGTCGATGTGGCCACGCTCGACAAGGAAGAGCGCGCGATCCTGCGCCGCGACAAGATCGGCTTCGTGTTCCAGGGCTTCAACCTGCTGCCGCGCATGAACGCGCTGGAGAACGTGGCGATGCCGATGGGCTACGCCAACGTGCGCCGCGACGAGCGCGTGCAGCGCGCGCAGGAAGCGCTGGAGGCGGTCGGCCTGGGCCCGCGCGCGGGACACCGACCGAGCGAGCTGTCCGGCGGCC
>JABEEB010000100.1 GCA_012999515.1 Salifodinibacter halophilus
TGCGGCAGCATCGATCGAGGGCCGGGCGCGCGGCGCCGGGCGTGGTCCTACCCTCTCGCCCGGCGCGTTGCGCACCGGGCGGAAAGCGCAGCGAAGCGTATACACCGGCGGGCGCACGGCGAACCGCCGGCGCCCGCAGTGTGCGCCGGCGGCTATCGGCCGTCGGCGCAGCGCTCCTGCGTCGTTACAGCCCGTAAGCCTCGACCACCGCCTCGTGCCGCGACACATCCGCGCCAGCCTGCTCGGCCAGCTGCTGCCAGCTCAGCGGATGCTCCCAGCCGGCGGTGAGTTCGTGCAGGCGGCGGTCGATCTCGGCCGGCGCCAG
>JABEEB010000101.1 GCA_012999515.1 Salifodinibacter halophilus
GGCGCATGCGCTGGCCGGCGCGATCCTGGCCTACGCGCAACATATCGACGATCTGCCGGCGCTGTCCGGCGCGCTGGGGCGCATCGCCCAGAAGCACGTGGGCTACCACATTCTGCCCGAGCACTATCCCTTCGTCGCCGGCGCTTTGCTCGGCGCGATCGAAGAAACCCTCGGCGAGGCTGCCACGCCGCAGGTGCTGGCGGCGTGGGGCGAGGCGTATTGGTTCCTGGCCGATCTGCTGCAGCGGCGCGAGGCCGAACTGCGCGGCGAACTGGCCCAGGTGGTCGGCGGCTGGAGCGGTTGGCGCGAGTTCGTGGTCGCGGC
>JABEEB010000102.1 GCA_012999515.1 Salifodinibacter halophilus
TGGAGGACAGTGTCGCGGGCGGGGGTCTCAGGCCTTCGGATGGCGCGTGTCGGACGTCGCAAAACCCCTATAAAAACAGAGGTTTTTGTGACAATCCATGAAGCGTTCAGCGCGCCGTCGCAGTTCCATCGTCGGGCGCCGCTGCGGCCAGCAGCGCGCGCAGGATGTCCTTCGAGCGGCGCTGGCCGTAACCGCGGCCGTAAGCGCTGGACTGGATCGCCACGACCAGGCGCAGAGCCGGCACCAGATACAGTTTGTTGCCGCCGTTGCCGGACGCGAACACCACCTCGATCGCGCGGCCGCAGACGTGCTGGGTGCGGCGAT
>JABEEB010000103.1 GCA_012999515.1 Salifodinibacter halophilus
GCCGCTGCCGACGCACTGCCACTGCGCCGACAGGGTCGCGCCGGCGGGCAGGGTGTCGGCGATGGTCGCGCCGTTGGCGGCGTCGGCGCCGGCGGCGTTGCAGGCGGTCCGGGGGTAGGTAGCCGGGCCGCCGGGGGTGTAAGCGGTCGCGCTGTCGCTCTTCACGATCGACAGGGCCGAGCTGTTGAGGCGATTGGTGAAGGTACAGGTGACCGCCTGGGCGCGGCCGTTGGCGGCGGCGCCGGTGACCGACACCGGCAGGGTGATGTTGATGCTGGTGCCGGTGCCGGTCGCGACCGCGGCGCCGGCGCCGTTCACGCAG
>JABEEB010000104.1 GCA_012999515.1 Salifodinibacter halophilus
TTCGCTCGTCCTGACGCCGCTCGTCGCGTTCGTACTCGTGGCCGTCGTCTGCTGTGAGACGCTGTACTCGCTCGCACGCGTCGTCCGTTCGGACGCGTCGCTCAGAGAACAGATCGAGGGTCGTGTCGGCTACGTCGTCCTCCGCGGCGTCGAGGCCGCGATTGGCGTCGGCGGGGTGTTGCTCATCGCCTCGCTCGTGCCCGCGCTGGTCGCCGAGCCGACGCCCGCACCCGCCGGCGTCGGGATCATGCTGGTCGCGATGGCGGTGGGGCTCGGAATCCTCGTCGCGAGCCTCGTCCGCTCGGCCGCGGAGCTGTTCGTC
>JABEEB010000105.1 GCA_012999515.1 Salifodinibacter halophilus
GCGGACGACCGCCTCGTCGCTGTAGCCCGCGGCGAGGACGGCTCTGTGGGTGTAACTCTTCGACGGCGGCGCTCGGGTGCGTCCGGCGACCCGGGACGGGGAGACGTGGGCGTCCATACGCGAGGGGTCGGCAGGGTCCGGTATCAGGGTACCGGACGCGGCGACGTTCTCCCTGACGGCGACGGCACCGCGGTCGCTCGGTTTCGTGTTTGCCAACAAACATATATCGCGAGCGGGCGTACCGTACGTCGGCAGAACAGCGCCGATGACACGAACAGTCGCGACCGACTCGCGCGGCGCTCGGACGGCGCTCGCGGCGAG
>JABEEB010000106.1 GCA_012999515.1 Salifodinibacter halophilus
CCGCCGTCTACGTTGACGAGACGTGCGACGAGGCGTCGGTCGTCGGCGCGCCCCAGCTCAACGAGGGCGCGAAGGGGCTGTCGTACAACAACTACAACGACGCCGACGGCGCGCGCAGCCTCATTAAGGAGTTCGAGAAGCCCGCCGCCGCGGCGATCAAGCACACGAACCCCGCGAGCTGCGCGACCGCGGACACCCTTGCAGAGGCCTACGAGGACGCACACGCCACGGACCCGATGAGCGCGTTCGGCGGCATCATCTCGCTCAACCTGCCGTGTGACGAGGCGACCGCCGAGCTGATCGTCGAGTCGTTCAAGGAAG
>JABEEB010000107.1 GCA_012999515.1 Salifodinibacter halophilus
TCGAAGTCGATTTCCAGCGCCGGGTCAATCCGGGCCTGGTCCATTGCCAGCGTGTGGGCAACATCATGGGCGCCACCGCCGCGCTGTCGCTGGCCAGCACCATCGATAACGGCGATTTCGACGCGCCGCAGCGCATCGGCGTGTTCTCGTACGGCTCGGGCTGTTGCTCGGAGTTCTTCAGTGGCACCGTGCGCAAGGAAGGCCAGGAGCGGCTGCGCGCGATGAAGATCGGCGAGCGCCTGGACCGTCGCCACCAGCTCAGCATGGAGCAGTACGACGCGCTGCTGGAAAAGAGCCGCAGCATGAAGTTCGGCACCCGC
>JABEEB010000108.1 GCA_012999515.1 Salifodinibacter halophilus
CAACGACTTTCTAGACCTCGCCGACGAGGCGGTGGCGCTGCTGGATCTGGAAGGCGAGATCCAGATCGCCAGTTTCCACCCGGATTACCAGTTCGCCGGCACCGCCTTCGACGACATCGGCAACTGCACCAACCGCTCGCCCTACCCCACCTTGCACCTGCTGCGCGAAAGCAGCGTAGAGCGCGCGGTGGCGGCGTTTCCGGATCCCGACGCGATCGTCGAGCGCAATCTGGCGACGCTGGAGAATCTTGGCGCCGAGGGCTGGCGCAAGCTTTCGGCGTGGAATTTCAGCGGCTAAGCGCGCGGCCGCTGCGGCTCT
>JABEEB010000109.1 GCA_012999515.1 Salifodinibacter halophilus
CCCGGGGCGGAATCGGGCGCCCCGGGCTCGCGCCGGCGCAGTTCTTCCAGGCGGTTGCGCAGGCGCGTCAGCGGCGCGCGCAGGTCGTGGGAGACGCTGTAGGCGAATGCCTCCAGCTCCTGGTTGGCTTGGCTCAGCTCGCGCGTGCGCAGCGCCACGCGCGCCTCCAGGGTGCGGTTGAGCGCGTGCACGCGCGCTTCCGCGCGCAGGCGTTCGGTCACGTCCTCGACCTGGACCAGGCCGGTGATGTCCTGGCCGACCTTGCCCGGCACCGGCGAATAGGTCAGCTGCACCTGCCGCGCCACGCCGTGCTGGCGCA
>JABEEB010000110.1 GCA_012999515.1 Salifodinibacter halophilus
CGGGTGTTCGAGCGTTTCTTCCGCCTGCAGCCGCATGAGCGCGGCGCGGGCGTCGGGTTGAATCTGGTGCGCGACATCGTGCGCTTGCATCGTGGCGCGGTGGAAGCGACGGATGCGCCGGGTGGCGGGGCGTGCTTCCGGGTGTCGTTGCCGTTGGCGGCGGGTATGCCGCGGGGCGAGCGTTGATTTTGTGGGAGGGCCTTCAGGCCCGAGGCTCTTGTGCCAGATCACAGCGACCGGAAACAAAAGCGTCGGGCCTGAAGGCCCTCCCACAAGAGCGGTGCCTAGCCCACTTTCGAAGGCCTGCAGGGCTTTTGTG
>JABEEB010000111.1 GCA_012999515.1 Salifodinibacter halophilus
AGCAAACTGCCCGCATACAACGCCGCCAACAGCAGCGTCAGCCCGCCCCAGAACGTCGAATAGAACGCCAGGTGGGTGTTGAGCGGGAACACCGTCACCGCCAACGCCACCATCGCCGGACGCGCGCGGTCGCGCGCCTGCACGTCGGCGAAGACCCAGGCGCGCCACGCCAGCGCGGCGCCGGCCAGCCACATCAACAAACCGAACGCGCCGGTTTCGCTGAGCACTTCCAGGATCAGCTGATGCGCGTGCAGCGCCGGGCCGTAGCCCCACGAGGTGTTGACGCCGGGCATGGGATCGCAGGCGGGGAAGGCTTCG
>JABEEB010000112.1 GCA_012999515.1 Salifodinibacter halophilus
AAGGAACCAGCATGAGCCAAAACGATCCCAACCCCGATCTGAACCTCGAACCCCAGGACACGGCTGGCGCCGGCTTGTCCGAGGTCGAGGCGCTGCGCGCCGAGCTGACTAAGCTGCGCGAGGACTCGCTGCGCGAGCGCGCCGAGCTCGACAACCAGCGCAAGCGCGTGGCCCGCGATATCGAGATGGCGCGCAAGTTCGCCAACGAACGCCTGCTCGGCGACCTGCTGCCGGTGATCGACAGCCTGGAAGCCGGCCTGGCCGCGGCCGGCGGCGACGCCAGCGCGCTGCGCCAGGGCATGGAGCTGACCCTGAG
>JABEEB010000113.1 GCA_012999515.1 Salifodinibacter halophilus
GTCGGATCAAATCAAGCAATTAGAGGCTAAGCGTGGCCCACTGCGAAAACAGCCATCGTGCTGGCACCGTCCTGCAACCGTGCCTACGTAGTCCAGGCCTCTAACTGAAGACGGCGAACGAGCCGGTGTATCGGCAGCGGGACCAGCGTTTCTATTTGGCCCCTGAGGGGGCCGCTGACAGCCTCTCAGAGGAAGTAGCACGGATGCAGGTGTTAATATGGCCCCATGTTGAGCGAGGGCGCCAAACGCCGTATCGGAAGCTTTCTGTCAGGTGAAGCCTGGAAGCGCAGGTTCGCCTTATGGGGTGGTGCGTTG
>JABEEB010000114.1 GCA_012999515.1 Salifodinibacter halophilus
CGCGCTGCGCTGCGCCATCGCCACCAAGCGGTTGCCACGCTGATCGAAAGCCGCGCCGGCGACGACGTGCGCGAACGCTTCCGTGCGCTCGGCGACCTGGAACGCATCCTCTCGCGCATCGCCCTACGCAGCGCGCGCCCGCGCGACCTGTCGACGCTGCGCGACGGCCTGGGCCTGCTGCCGGACGTGCGCGGCCTGCTGCGCCCGCTCGACGCGCCGCGCCTGAGCGCGCTGGCCGACGAACTCGGCGAGCACGACGCGCACGCGCACCTGCTGGCCGAGGCGATCGTGCCGCAGCCGCCGGTGCTGGCGCGC
>JABEEB010000115.1 GCA_012999515.1 Salifodinibacter halophilus
GTCGACGTCGGCACCTACGACCACCGTGGTCGTCGTGAAGTCCACTACTGCTGGCCAATCGGCCATCCCGTCGAGGACCGACTCGACGAGCGCCTCGAACGAGACACACAGGCCGTCGCGACTGACGGTGGCTGTGCGGGCGACGTCCGAGCTCGCGAAGCCGTGAGCGACCAAGCGCAGACGGGAGGCCTCGAAGCCCGAACGCAGCGCGCGATCGACGAGGAGATGGACGTCTCCCTCCTTGCGAAGGGCGGCCAGTACGAGGTTCGCTCAGCCTCGGGAAGCATCTACGACGTCGACATCATCGCCGAGACG
>JABEEB010000116.1 GCA_012999515.1 Salifodinibacter halophilus
CTGCGCCAGACCCGCGGCGGCCAAGGCTGAATCGAGCCTCGCAGGCCCCCTGTAGGAGCGGCGCGAGCCGCGACTGCAGGGTAGCCGGTCGCGCCGTCAGCGAGGTTTCGCGGTCGCGGCTTGCGCCGCTCCTACAGGGGGGGCGTCCGCGACGTCTTCGCCGCCGTCAATCCGCAATCGTGCCGCGCAAGACTCGGAATCCGCCCCCGCTTGCGCCTAGAATCGGGTTCCCCCGCACGACCCGCGTCGCGTACCGCCGCCGCCGTCCCGGCTGCCGCCGGTGCGTGCGCAGACGCCAAGGCCCCGAATGCAAA
>JABEEB010000117.1 GCA_012999515.1 Salifodinibacter halophilus
CGGATTGTCCTGCGCCGGCAGCGCGCGATAGGCGATGCGCGGGTAGACGGTGCGGGCGACGATCACGCTCGGGTCGGTATGGGTGGTGGTACCGGGCTCGGCCGCCTGCGCCGCGGGCACAGCGGCGACGGCGAGCGTCAGCGCTGCGAACGTGGATGCGCAGCGGCGGGAGAGCGGGGCGACGCGAACGGTGGCGGGGGACATGACGGACTCCGAGACGGGGAAGCTCGAAACGCCGGCGGCGGGGCAGGCGCGGCCGGCGGAAGTTCCCACGCCAATCCCGTGCCAACTTCGCAAGCGATTGATCCCAAAG
>JABEEB010000118.1 GCA_012999515.1 Salifodinibacter halophilus
CGCGAGCGTTCGGCGCCTGCCGCAACGCACGCCTTCGCCCGCGCTCGTCGATCGCAGCGGCAGGAAGCTTCCGGCTCCAGCGCGCCGCAAGTACGTCGATTGCCCGCACGTTTTGTCCGCCTAAATCCTCCCGCGGCGAAGGGATGGTCAGGAGGAGCCACGTGTGACCGACGACATCGAACCTTCGCCTTCGCCCGCGCGCTTGCGCATCGCCTTGTCCGACGACCATCCGGTGGTGCGCGCCGGCGTGCGCGCCTTGCTGGAATCGGCCGCCGCGCCGGACGAGGCCTGGAGCGTCGACGGCGAAGCTTC
>JABEEB010000119.1 GCA_012999515.1 Salifodinibacter halophilus
GCATTCGCTGGTCTCCGCGTCCAAGCAGGTCGGCATCGCCGACGTCGCCCCGGGCATCTCCGAGGCGCTGCTGGCGACCGCGATGGGCCTGTTCGTGGCGATCCCGGCGGTGTGGGCCTACAACCGCTTCGCCACCGGCGTGGAGCGGCTGGATTCGGTCGGCGTGCTGCAGCTGATGCGCTACGCGCGCCGGCACCAGCTCGATTTCGACGGCATCTTCCGCTTCCACGAGGCCCACCGCGCCCTGGTCAGCGCGATCGAGGACGTCGCCGACGAACGCCCGAAGAAGAAGCGCGAGTACGGCGTCCAC
>JABEEB010000120.1 GCA_012999515.1 Salifodinibacter halophilus
TTCGTGAACGGCGCCGCCGCGGGCAGATGTACCGGGGCGGTCGGTGTGACAATCTGGCGGTTACCGCGGGCGCACGAGGCGTTCGCGGCCACGGGCCCCGCGGGGCCGCAGGGTAGGAAACAAATGAACGATTTGGCCAAGAATCTGCTGCTCTGGGTGATCGTCGCCGTCGTGCTGATGGTGGTGTTCCAGGCGTTCGGCCCGCGCAACGCCGGCACCGACGTCGTCCCCTACGACCAGTTCGTCTCCCAGGTGCAGAACGACCGGATCAAGGAAATCAGATTTTCCGACGATCGCACCACCATCAG
>JABEEB010000121.1 GCA_012999515.1 Salifodinibacter halophilus
ACACCCAAGGCCTGGTGTGGCGGGTCATGCAATCGCATCCGATGGGCAGAACCACCTACAACTACGGCTATTGGGCCAACGACCCGCCGCCGCTGTCGGCCTATCTGGAGAATCCGGTATGAGCATCCCGACGCCTCCCGGCGGCTTCGACGTGGTGATCGTGGGCGCGGGCATCTCCGGCGCGATCATCGCCTACCAGCTCGGCAAGGCCGGCAAGAAGGTGCTGATCCTCGAAGGCGGGCCGCCGGTGCCCAAGAGCCGCGAGGACTATCTGCAGACGTTCTTCACCGCCAACGCCAAGACCCCC
>JABEEB010000122.1 GCA_012999515.1 Salifodinibacter halophilus
GCGATTGGCGATCGAGGTCGCCATGCACAGATCGTCGGTGTTTCCGTAACGCGCCAGCAGCCAGCCGAATGCGGTCTGCAGCAAGGTGTACAGCGTGGTCTCGCGGCCCGGCAGCAGATTGGCGGTCAAGCCGTACAACCGCCGGGTCAACGCCGCCGGCAGCGTAAGGCGCGCTTCGGCGCCGGCGTGGCCGCGCACTTGCACCGCGGGCCGGGCTTGGTCGAACGGCAGCGACAGCTGGTCGGGCACGCCCGCCAGCGCATCGCGCCAGTAATCGCTGTGGCGGCGGAAGCTGGCGCTGCGCTG
>JABEEB010000123.1 GCA_012999515.1 Salifodinibacter halophilus
CGCCCCTGGAGGGGCGCGGGATCGGCCTGCGCCCGGCGACCGACGCCGACATCGGCTGGCTGCGCGCGCTGTTCCGGCAACTGCGCGCGCACGAGTTCGCGCCGATGGGCTGGCCGCCGCAGGCGCTGGCCGCCTTCCTCGACCAGCAGTTCGCGATGCAGCACCTGCACTACACCCGCCATTACGAACGCGGCGAGTTCCTGGTGGTCGAGCGCGACGGCGCGCCGGTCGGCCGCATCTACCTGCAACGCAGCGCGCCGGAGCATCTGTTGATCGACATCACCCTGGACCCGCACGCGCGCGGC
>JABEEB010000124.1 GCA_012999515.1 Salifodinibacter halophilus
CGCACGACGCCGACGCGTTGGTGATCCTGGCCGCGCTGGAATCCTTCGACCCGGACCTGGACTGGAGTCGGGTCGGCTTCGCCAACGTCGACGACCAGGACTGGGAACGCGCGTGGATGGACCAATACGCGCCGCTGCAGTTCGGCCGCCGCACTTGGATCGTGCCGTGGAATCAGGAACTGCCGGCCGACGCCGACCGCGCCGACGCCGCGACCCTGGCGGCGAAGGTCGCCGGCGGCCCGGTCGCCGGCACGGACGATCACGCCGGGTTCCTGGCCGAAGTCGAAGGATTGCGCGCCGAGTTG
>JABEEB010000125.1 GCA_012999515.1 Salifodinibacter halophilus
CTCGACGGCCTTGTAGGTGGCTTTGGCTTCGTCAGCGCGCTCTTGGAGGTAGGCACCACGGACGCTCTGTTCGAGGTCGGCATCGACTTGGAGGTCGTCGGCGATTTCTTCGAGCTCGGTCCGGGCGCGCTCCTGGTTCTTCGGGGAGACGTGTGCAGTCAGATCGAACTCGACGTCTGTGAGCTCGAAGAGATCGCTGAGATAGCCGTCACTCGGATGGTCGGGGTACTCGGCGACGTAGAGCGTGCTCGTCCATTGCTCACCAACGTGGGCGGCTCGCGTCTCCCACTCGATCGCGGCTGGGC
>JABEEB010000126.1 GCA_012999515.1 Salifodinibacter halophilus
GACGTAGGTGCTCGTTCGGCCGACCATCGAGCGCTCGCTCGCGAAGGTGAGCTCGGGGTCGCCGCGGCCCGTCACGGTGTGTTCGTGTCCGTCGGCCTCGAGAGTCGCGATGATCGTCGCGTCGGCGTCGCTGGCGGCGGCGACGAACGCCTCGTCGACCAACCCCTCCTCGACGATGACGGCGGCCATGGCGTTGAGAAGCGGGATGTCGAACCCCGGCTCGACCGGGAGGTGGATGTCGGCCGCCTTCGTCGTCTGGTTCTCGCGGGGGTCGACGTGAATCATCGTCGTCCCGGACTTCAG
>JABEEB010000127.1 GCA_012999515.1 Salifodinibacter halophilus
GTCCGACGATGTCAGCAAAAATCTTCGGCCATCGACCGAATCGCCCAGCGCCCTCCCCCACCAAAGCAGTAAACGAGAACCGCTTGCATCGCCAGCGGCCACCAGCGCATTTTTGAGACGCGGAACCGCTTTCCAGCGCAACCCCGCTCGCGGTTCCGGGCCGTTGTCAGAGCAGTACGACACACTCAAGGAGGATGCCCATGGTTCGCACGCTCCCGTCCCACCACGCCCGCCCACCCCTGGACGGCACCCGAATCGCCGCCAACGCCGGCGCCATCGCCTTCAATGCGGCCATGCTGATG
>JABEEB010000128.1 GCA_012999515.1 Salifodinibacter halophilus
AAAAATGGAGCTGATCGACGAAGAAGACTCGCAGGTCTACCTGGCCTGGTTGCGGCTTCAAACCGTCGAGATCGTGATCGATGAAGTCGTCAACGGCTGGAGTTACCTTTCGGCCTGCCACGCGCTCGGCGAACTCGTGCGCAGGTCGCCGCAGCAGGCGCTGCCGATCGTGCTCGGGCAACTGCGGCCGACCTCGATGATCCTCGACTGCGCCTTCAGGTGCTACTACGCGCTCGACCGCACGGCCGCGCTCAAGTACGTCGAAGACCATGCCGAGCACGCCGATGCTTGGCTGTTCGGC
>JABEEB010000129.1 GCA_012999515.1 Salifodinibacter halophilus
GATCCGTCGCCAACTTGCCCGGCACCAGAGTCGGCTCGAACCACTTGCTCAGCAGATCGTCCTTGAAGAAGTCCAGCGCCCACTTCTCCTGGTCGCGGCGGTCCTCGGCGTCGGTGAAGGCTTCCACCTGGATGTCGATCACGCCGTTTTGCACCAACGATTCGAACGCCGCGTCGATGCCGGCCTTGAACCAGGCGTACTGCCCTTCCAGGCTGGCGCTGAAGTGGTTGTAGATGCGCTCGAAATCGGCGGTGATGGTGACCCGCAGCGCCGGGCGCATCGCCAGGTACTTGAAGTCGTA
>JABEEB010000130.1 GCA_012999515.1 Salifodinibacter halophilus
CGCCGCGGACGCCGCCAACCCCTACCACTGGATGCTGCACGAGGCGACCCATCAGCTGCATGCCGAGCGCGCCGGCTTCTCGCGCGCCAAATGGATCAACGAAGGCGTGGCCAGTTACTTCGGCGCCAGCCGCCTCGACGGCGCGCGGCTGCGGCCGGGCACGATCGACCCGCAGGCCTATCCGATCTGGTGGCTGGACGAGCTGCCGCTGACCGGCTCGCTGGAGCGCGACCTGCACTCGGGCCTGCTGATTCCGCTGCGGCAACTGATCGACAACAGCGGGCCGCCGATCGGCGGCAAG
>JABEEB010000131.1 GCA_012999515.1 Salifodinibacter halophilus
CGCGCGGCGCTGGCTGAAGTTACTGTGCCCACGCTGTACTTGCGCGCCACTGCCGACCGGCTGGTATCGCACGACAGTTGGGACGAGATCCGCCGCGCACGGCCGCAAACCGAATGCATCGCCCTGGACGCACCGCATTTCCTGCTGCAGGCGCGCGCCGGTGAGGCCGCGGCGCAGATCGCGCGCTGGCTCGATCGCTGCTGAAGCGCGCGGCGTGGGCTGAGCGAAAGGCGTCGGGCCTGAAGGCCCTCCCACAACAGAAAGGCAGCCGATGCGACATGTGGGAGGGACTTCAGCCCCG
>JABEEB010000132.1 GCA_012999515.1 Salifodinibacter halophilus
CCAACGAGGCGTGGCGCAGATGCTGTTCTTCCAGTCCGACGAAGTCTGCGAGACCTCCTACAAGGACCGCGGCGGCAAGTACCAGGGCCAGGTCGGCGTGACCCTGCCGCGCACCTGAGCTTGCCGCGCACCCGAGCCTGGCACGTTCGCGCCTGGGCTTGTGCAGCAAGGGCTTTGGCTTTTGTGGGAGGGACTTCAGTCCCGATGCTTTTATTTCCGGTCGCCGCGATCTGAGCGGAAGGCGTCGGGACTGAAGTCCCTCCTACAAGGTCGGCCGCCGCTGCCGCAGGCGCCGTTCTT
>JABEEB010000133.1 GCA_012999515.1 Salifodinibacter halophilus
CGTTGCGTTCGCCGGCCAGCCCGCGCGCGTCGCGCGCATGCGCGAACGCGTCCTGGAACGCGTTGGCATAGGCGTAGTCGCACTGCCCGACATTGCCCAGCGCGCCGGCGACCGAGGAAAACAGCACGAACAGGTCCAGCGGCTCGGCCCGGGTCTCCTCGTCCAGGTGCCAGGTGCCCAGGGTCTTGGGCGCGATCACACGGGCGAACCCTTCCGCGTTCTTGCGCAGCAGGAACGCGTCTTCGATCACCCCGGCCGAATGCAGCACGCCGTTGAGGCGGTGGCCGTCGGCATGCACC
>JABEEB010000134.1 GCA_012999515.1 Salifodinibacter halophilus
CGCTGGTCTCGCGCGAGCAATTGCGCTCGCTCGAGGGCCGGCAGTATTTCGAACTCAGCGGCCGCGAGATCGGCCTGGTGTCGGCGCGGCAGGTGCTGGAAGGCGGCGACGGCGCCACCGCCGGCGCGCAGCTGCCGGTGGTGGTGATCGGCGGCGCCCACGGCGAGCATCTGTACGGGCTGGCGGTGGACCGCTTCGGCAGCGTGGTCGAACTGGTGGTGCAGGCGCTCGACCCGCGCCTGGGCAAGGTCAAGGACATCGCCGCCGGCGCCCTGCTCGACGACGGCACGCCGGTGCT
>JABEEB010000135.1 GCA_012999515.1 Salifodinibacter halophilus
GTCGACGGTGGTGGAACCGGCGACGTAGGCGTTCGGCGCGAAGCCGCCCTGCACGCGCACGCCGGTGGCCTTGGCCGGATCCTGCCAGCCGTCGCCGTCGCGGTCGTCGAACACGCTGCCGACCAGCAGGCTGTCTTCCAGCAGCGGGTCGCCGGCCATGGTCACTTCGGCGGTGGCGTCGTTGGAGATCTTGGTGCCCTTGTCGTCGTAACCGGTGACCTGGTTCTTGTGCGTGCCCTTGCCCACGCCGGCGCCGACGCGCAGGAAGTAGCTCACGGTGGCCTTGCCGCCGATCGC
>JABEEB010000136.1 GCA_012999515.1 Salifodinibacter halophilus
GTGCGAAAAATCCCTGTTTCGCCGCTGCGGCAGGCATCGGGCTCGCGTCACTTCGAGGTTCTGTGATCGCCAGCAAGAGCCTTATCTGCGCCGCGTTCGCCTGGGCATGGACGCGCCGAACGCGCGCGCGCAGTGTCGCTTGAGCGTTCCCGCGACGCAGGCAACCGGGACGCCGCTGTCCGGTGTATCCACGATCGATTCCCCTCCCACGCCGTCCGCACGGACGGCGACGGCCGAACTTTTTCTGGAGATGACCGCATGAACCGTCGCATCACGCTCACGGCGCTGGCCGTGGCC
>JABEEB010000137.1 GCA_012999515.1 Salifodinibacter halophilus
CGAGCACCAGGAAAAGAACGCAGCGGCCAAGCCGCAGCCGGCGCGGGCGGTGGCGCGGTGAACCGCGCGCTGGGCTGGCTGCCGCCGATCTGGCGCGAAGCGGTCGAGGAACTGTGGCGGCGCCGGTTGCGCACGCTGCTGACCTTGCTCGGCCTGATCTTCGGTGTCGGCGCGATCGTGGCGATGCAGGCGGTGGGCGAGGGCAGCCGGCGCGAGGCGCTGCGCCTGGTCGAAAGCCTGGGCCTGAACAACCTCATCGCCGAAGCCAAACTGCAGCAGGACGAGAACAGCCTGCGC
>JABEEB010000138.1 GCA_012999515.1 Salifodinibacter halophilus
CGAACCTCGAGGCCGGCAACATCGGCTACAAGCTCCTCCAGCGCCTCGGTGGGGCTGACGCCATCGGCCCGATGCTCACCGGCATGGACGAGCCCGTTCACGTCATCCAGCGCGGCGACGAGGTCAAGGACATCGTCAACCTCGCCGCCGTCGCGGTCGTCGACGCCCAAGAAGAGTAGCCGTTGTTGGAACGGCCGTATGGTGGTTCGAGAGGGCAAAACCCCCTCGTCATCACGAGAGATGCTTCGCGCCTTTCGAACGGCGCAGCAACCGACCGACCTGTTCGGCGGCGGGAGG
>JABEEB010000139.1 GCA_012999515.1 Salifodinibacter halophilus
GCCGGATCAGCGACGATCCCAAGGCCCATTACGAACAGCTCAAGCCGCTGCTGGACTACGTGGTGCCGCGCATGGCCGGGGTCGGCATCCGCGAGGGCCGCATCCTGATGGCCAAGGACGTGCAGCAGATGGGCAGCTATCTGCGCCGCGGCCGGGTCGACTGGGTCAGCGAGACCGCCGGCACCGCGATGCTGCTGCAACAGCGCGCCGGCGCGAAGCCGCTGCTGCTGACCGAGCGCGACGGCGTCAGCCATTACCACAGCGTGTTCTTCGCCCGCCGCGACAGCGGCCTGCGCT
>JABEEB010000140.1 GCA_012999515.1 Salifodinibacter halophilus
CCGACCGCGTGGAAGGCTTCGCCGGCGGCGCCGACGACTATCTGGTCAAGCCGTTTTCGATGGACGAGCTGATTGCGCGCATCGGCGCCATCGGCCGGCGCGGCGGCGCGATCCGGCCGAGCACGATCCGCATCGCCGACCTGGAGATCGACCTGGGCCGGCGCGAGGCGCGCCGCGCCGGCATCGCGCTGCCGCTGCGGCCGAAGGAGTTCGCGCTGCTGCAACTGCTGGCCGAACGCGCAGGCCAGGCGGTGCCGCGCCAGGACATCCTCGCCGCGTGCTGGGGCGAGGAGCAG
>JABEEB010000141.1 GCA_012999515.1 Salifodinibacter halophilus
ACCTCACGGTCAAGCCGGGCGAGAAGATCGGCCTGGTCGGGCCGTCGGGCGCGGGCAAGTCGACGCTGATGAACATCCTGCTGCGCCTGTACGACCTGGAAGGCGGCCGCATCGCGGTCGACGGCCAGGACATCGCCGCGGTGACGCAGGAAAGCCTGCGTTCGCAGATCGGCGTGGTCACCCAGGACACTTCGCTGTTGCATCGTTCGATCCGCGACAACCTGCTGTACGGGCGGCCGAACGCGAGCGAAGAGGACATGTTCGAAGCGGTGCGCAAGGCGCGTGCGGACGAGTT
>JABEEB010000142.1 GCA_012999515.1 Salifodinibacter halophilus
CGAGTTCGAGCACTTCGCCGATGCGCGCGCGCTGGTGCAGGTAACCGCTGAGCTTGCCGCCCTCGATCGCCTTGACCGTGATCTCGATGCGGCCGTCCGCGCGCGGCGCGTCGGACAGGCTGTAGCTGCGCGTCACCAGGGCGCCCTCGATGCGCGCGCCGATGAGCAGATGCTGGCCGGCGACGGCGCCGCGCCAGTGCCGGTTCGGCGCCAGCAGCAGGGTCACCGCGTCGGCCGAGGCCTCGCTGCGCCCGACGACACGCGCCAGCGGGCGCTGCCAGGACCAGGTCGGATG
>JABEEB010000143.1 GCA_012999515.1 Salifodinibacter halophilus
TGCACGCGCCAGGCGCGCGCGGCGAAACCGGCGTCGGCGATCACCCCCGGAGTCAGGCTCGCGCTCAATTCCAGGTTGATCGCGCTGGCGCCGCTGCGGCCGAAGCGGTCGCCGTGGGCGTGGAACGGCGGGTGCAGCACCAGCGTCCCCGGCGCGCACGGCAGCGGGCCGTCGAGGCTGGATTCGGTGTAGTCGCCGTCCAGCACCAGCGCCGCGTAGGCCTCGCGGTGGCGATGGGTAGCCAGCGCCGCGTTGCGGTCGTGGCGGGTGCGGTAGGCCTGGCTCATGGGCGCG
>JABEEB010000144.1 GCA_012999515.1 Salifodinibacter halophilus
GCTTGCTGGTGAAGGTCACATCGTCGCGCTTGATGCGGATGTGGCCGCGGCCCATTTCCAGCTCGACTTCGCGATCGCCGCCTTCGAGCAGGCGCTGCAGTTCCTGCACGCCCTTGCGCGGCACGATGATCTGGCGCTTGGTCTGCGCGCCGCCTTCGAACGGCGCTTCGCACAGCGCCAGGCGGTGGCCGTCGGTGGCGACGCAACGCAGGCTGTTTTCGCGCAGGTCGAACAACAGGCCGTTGAGGTAATAGCGCACGTCCTGCTGGGCCATCGCGAACGCGGTGCGTTCG
>JABEEB010000145.1 GCA_012999515.1 Salifodinibacter halophilus
CCGGCCAGACCACCTTGAAGGTGCTGCCCGGCGGCAAGGTCGAGAACGGCGCGCCGCTCTGGGCGCGATAGACCGCCGCGATCTGCGCCGCGCTCAACGAGCGCCGCTCGGATTTGGAGTCCACCGACGTCACCGCGACCTGTCCCAGCTCGCGGTAGTCCGCGCCGAACACGTCGATCATCACGCCGGCCGCGCCGACCGAGTAGGCGCTCAACAACAACGCCCAGAACCCGATCTTGGCCGTGCGCTTGAAATGCTCGCGTTTCATTTGGTCCTCTCTTCGCCAGTCAGCG
>JABEEB010000146.1 GCA_012999515.1 Salifodinibacter halophilus
GAGATGCCTGAGGACGAACCCGCTGGGGAGTGACGAGATCCGGAGGATCTCGGGGAAACGTGAGCGGCACAAGCCGCGGGTAGCGCGGTTCCGAGCGGTAGCGAGGAACCGCAGTAAGGCGAGCGCGAGCGAAGCGAGGTCCTCGCGGCACACCCGCTCATCGTTGTTCGCTCGCGTGCCCACGCGCTCGACATCGAGGACGGCAGTGAACGTCGGGACGCCGTTCCCGGTGGCCGAGAACGTCGCAATCACGAAGGTCGTCATACGCGAGGTCAGCGTCGCGGGCGGCATCA
>JABEEB010000147.1 GCA_012999515.1 Salifodinibacter halophilus
CAGTTCTATTCCACCGAGTCCGGCTTCGACCCGATGCTGGCGCGGCATCCCAAAGCGCGCCGCTTCGAAACCCGCGACGCCACCCGCGGCCGCCTGCTGCAGGTGGCTCTGGAGCAACGCTGCGAGCCGCCGGCCGCGCCGGTGTGGACCGCGCAGCCTGTGCGCGCGGCGTCGGCGTCCGCGTCGGCGTCGGCGTCGGCGGATGAGCATGCGGTGCTGCTGTACGGCTGGCCGCAGGCCATCGTCGCGGCGCTGCGCGTGGCTTGGCCGCGGACGCAATGGATCGATCTGGG
>JABEEB010000148.1 GCA_012999515.1 Salifodinibacter halophilus
AGTCCGTCACCTCCGCGAACCCGAGGTCGGTGAGCGCCTCCGACGCGCCGCGCATCGTCGGGAGATCGGAGTCGCTCCCCATCACGATGCCGACGTCCGGCGTCCGCTCGCGCTCGCGTTCCGCCTCCGCTCGGAAGTCGGCGCACAGTTCGTCCACCGCGTCACGCGCGTCGTCGTCGGGATTAGTAGCACTCATGGGTAATCACTCGAAGTTGAGGGCGTTACGCGCTTCGTTCGCGCGCTCGCTCGCCTCACCGACGTCGTCCCCGAGCGCGGTGACGTGCCCCATCTT
>JABEEB010000149.1 GCA_012999515.1 Salifodinibacter halophilus
CCACGTCGTACACGACCGGCGTCGGTACGCCGACGCGCCGTGCCTCCGAGAGCAGGCGCGCTTCCTGCGTCGTCCGCTCCCGGCGGAGACGCGCGTCGAGCGCGTCGTGGCGATACCCCTTCGGTCGGCGGGTCTTCGTCACCGTCGCGCCCTCGCCCTCGACGATCGCTTCCGCACCGCGCAGGTCGGTGCCGTCCGAGCCGCCGAGTAACACGTCCTCCGCGTCGCCGCGCCACGTCACCGGCACTTCGTCCGGCCGGTAGTCCGGGTTGACCGCCGACTCCGCGATGGC
>JABEEB010000150.1 GCA_012999515.1 Salifodinibacter halophilus
CTTCTTCGATCCGTACACGCCGGGCGATACGATCGGCTTCAAGCAGTTCGATATGGCGCTGCAGAAGGAATGGGACACCGGCGCCGGCTTCAAGCTGTGGGCGCGCGGCGACGTGCTCAACGTGTTCAACTGGCGCAACTACATCGACTTCGACACCTACCGCGGCGCGGTCGGCGCGCCGAATCCGAAGCTCGGCGAGCGGCGCGACAACATCTCGCTGCCGACCCGCATGTTCAAGCTGTCGATGGGCTTCAACTGGTAAGCCTCGCGCCGGCCGCCCGATCGCGGGCG
>JABEEB010000151.1 GCA_012999515.1 Salifodinibacter halophilus
GGGTCATCGCGCGCTGGTGCGCCACACGGTGGCGCGCGCGCGCGCGTTGGGCGTGCCGGCGGTGGCGCTGAGCTTCGAGCCGCTGCCGCGCGAGTTCTTCGCCCCGGCCGCGCCGCCGCCGCCGCCGCCGGACGTCTTCACCGTCGCCGCGCGCTGGCTGCGGCGCTGGTTCACCGAAGGCAACGTGCCGGTCAAGGTCGGCATGCTGGTGCTGCTGGCCGGCGTCGCCGCGCTGCTCAAATACGCCAGCGACCAGGGCTGGATGCGCGTGCCGGTGGAACTGCGCCTGGC
>JABEEB010000152.1 GCA_012999515.1 Salifodinibacter halophilus
CGTCGAGGCCGTCGCCGTCGAAGCGCAGGGTCGCGGTCACCGGCAGGTAGCGGGTGTCGCGGTAGGGCGCATCGTCGGACGCGTCGCCGGCGACGGCGGTGGCGCCGCGGATCGCGCCGGTCTTGGCGCTGGCGTGCACGTACAGCTTGACCGGACGTTCGAACACCAGCGGACCGTCGACGCGCGCGTTCGGCCCGATGATGACCACCGGATCGCGCTGCTGGCGGAAGCTGATGCCGTTGGGCTTGGTGTACTTGATGCCGCCGGTGACGTGCGAGTCGACGCCGACGG
>JABEEB010000153.1 GCA_012999515.1 Salifodinibacter halophilus
AGCGCATAGGCCTTCTGGTTCGGCGCCAGCGCGCAACGCACGCGGGTGTCAAACAGGCGGCGATCGCTCTCGACCAGGCCCGGCAGCAGCGAGCCGCCGCCGCCTTCGAACGTCACGTAGTACTTGCCGCTCTTGCCGTCGCTGACGCCGGCGTTGGTGCCCTTGACCGTGTACTGGCGGCCCTTGTAGCGATCGGCGACGACCGCGGCGTTTTCCTTGGCCTGGGCTTCGATCTCTTGCGCCAACTGCTGCGCCGACACGGCGATCGGCAGCGGCTTGGGCGCGGCCGA
>JABEEB010000154.1 GCA_012999515.1 Salifodinibacter halophilus
CTCCGAGATTGCAGCGCGACTCAGGATTACGCGCCAAGGCGTTCACAAAGCGCTGTCACCGCTCAAGCATCGAGCAATGCTGTCCCCGTCCGGCCCCGAGTATGCGGTGAGCGAGGACCTCGCACCGCTGCTGGCGTTCGCCCAAGCCGTCGTGACCCACGAGCACCGATCGCGAGCCCGGGAGATCGCGCCGAGCGCAACTGTCGAATGGTGCGACCCGAAGCGTGCGCTCGTCCGCGTGCAGACCGCCGAGGATACAGACGCACTCCTGGACGCCCCTGAGTGGCAGG
>JABEEB010000155.1 GCA_012999515.1 Salifodinibacter halophilus
CTGGCCCTGCGCCGCGCGCTGTTCGCCGAAATCGGCGGCATGGACGAAACCCTCGCAGTGGCCTTCAACGACGTCGACCTGTGCCTGCGCCTGCACGCGCGCGGCTACCGCAACGTGTGGACACCGCATGCCGAGCTGTATCACCACGAGTCGGCTTCGCGTGGGCCGGAGGACACCAGCGAGAAGCGTTCGCGCTTCTTCGACGAGGTCGCGATCATGCGCCGCCGCTGGGGCGACTTCCTGCTGAACGACCCGGCCTACAACCCCAACCTGTCGCTGGAAAGTCTGAA
>JABEEB010000156.1 GCA_012999515.1 Salifodinibacter halophilus
GCGCGTCGCGGGCACGAACGGCGGGAACAGGTCGCGGGCGGGCGCGACCACCGGGTCGGAGGCCATCAGGCCGCCGATGGCCGGGCCGAAGATGAACCCGAGGCTGAACGGCGCGCCGACGAGGCCGAGCGCGTGCTGGCGCTGGCGCGCGACCGCTACGGCCGCATCGACGGCATCGTCCACGCCGCCGGCGTGCTGCGCGACAGCTTCGCCCGCAACAAGAGCGCGCAGGACCTCGACGCGGTGTTCGCGCCGAAGATCCGCGGCGCGCTGCACTTGGACCGCTTCA
>JABEEB010000157.1 GCA_012999515.1 Salifodinibacter halophilus
CGCGCGGCGCCTGCAGGTCCGAGCGCGCGACCCGCGAGTGCTTGATGTCGCCGACGATGGCCACGCGCAGGCGCGAGAAATCGTTGCCCTTGGCCTGGCGCAGGGTCAGCATGTCGAGCAGGCCCTGGGTCGGATGCGCGCTGCGGCCGTCGCCGGCGTTGATGAGGCAAGTGCCCGGACGCGCGTGCGCGGCCAGCTCGGCGACCGCCTGCGGCCAGTCGCGGTAACGCAGCACCTCCAGCGCCGGCCGCTTGCGCCCGGCCGCGGCGGCCGGGTCCGGGCAGTTGCG
>JABEEB010000158.1 GCA_012999515.1 Salifodinibacter halophilus
GCGACCTGGACTACGTGCCCAACGTGGCGCGCGAGGCCAAGGTCGGCGCGGTGATGTCCAACTCGTTCGCGTTCGGCGGGTTGAACGCGGTGGTGGTGGTGCGCAGCTTGCGCTGAGGGTTGCGCGTTGAACGGGGGGGTAACGTCGCCCCCCCGGCCCGAACGCAGAGCGTTCGGGCGTTCGGTGCCGCGCGAGCCAATGGCTCGCCAGCGCGGCCCCTCACCCCGCACGCGGGAGAGGGAGTCCTTCGGGTGGCGGCGAACAGGCCTTGCGGCGACACCGCTTGCGG
>JABEEB010000159.1 GCA_012999515.1 Salifodinibacter halophilus
AGTAGTGGGCGATGCCGGTCAGCACCAGCGACACCGCCAGGTACAGCACCATCGACACGCCCAGCGACAGCAGCACCGCGCGCGGCAGATCGCGCTGCGGGTTCTTGGATTCCTCCGCCGCGGTGGTCAGGGTGTCGTAGCCGAACACGGCGAAGAACACCACCGCCGCGGCCGTGCCCACGCCCTGCCAGCCGAAGTGGCCGACGCCGTGTTCGTCGACGATGCGCTCGGGGATGAAGGGCACCCAGTTGGCGGTGTTGATGTAGAACACGCCCACGCCGATCACCA
>JABEEB010000160.1 GCA_012999515.1 Salifodinibacter halophilus
GCCGCGCGTTCGCCTACCAGGTCGCGCGCGATTTCGACGGCGGCTACAAGAGCCGGGTGGACGCGGCCTCGTGCCTGCTGCACGCCTCCGACGCCGCGGTCGAAGTGGCCCTGGAAGCGATCCAGACCCTCGGCGGCAACGGCTACATCAACGAGTACCCGACCGGCCGCCTGCTGCGCGACGCCAAGCTGTACGCGATCGGCGCGGGCACCAACGAGATCCGGCGCATGCTGATCGGGCGGGAGCTGTTCGACGGCAAGAGCTGATCGCGGCGTCGCTTGCCCCCC
>JABEEB010000161.1 GCA_012999515.1 Salifodinibacter halophilus
CGCGGCCGGCCCGCCGATCCGCCGCGCGCACTTCGTGACAGACTCCCTGCCATGACCGATCGCCCCGACGCCACGCCCCGCAAGCCGACGCTGACGTTCTGGCAGATCTGGAACATGTGCTTCGGCTTCTTAGGCATCCAGTTCGGCTTCGCCCTGCAGAACGCCAACGTCAGCCGGATCTTCCAGACCCTGGGCGCGCCGATCGACGATATCCCGATGCTGTGGATCGCCGCGCCGCTGACCGGGCTGATCGTGCAGCCGATCGTGGGGTATCTGTCCGACCGCAC
>JABEEB010000162.1 GCA_012999515.1 Salifodinibacter halophilus
ACTTCCTCACCGGAACCACGTGGCAGATACACAGCCAAGAGTTCGGCGTGCTGGCGCTCGTGTCGGCGACGCTGATGGTCACTATCGGGTCGGCCGTCATCGCGCTCCCGCTCGGCGTCGCCACCGCCATCTACCTCAGCGAGTACGCGAGCGCGCAGGCCCGGTCGATTCTCAAGCCGGCGCTGGAAATCCTCGCGGGCGTCCCGACCGTCGTCTACGGCTTCTTCGCGCTTATCTACATCACCCCGGCGCTGGAAGTCGTCTTCCCCGACATCGGGACGTTCAA
>JABEEB010000163.1 GCA_012999515.1 Salifodinibacter halophilus
GCCGCAGCATGTAGCGGTGGGTTTGCCAGCGCACGAGGTTGGTCATGTTCGGGTGCACGGCCTGGTTCAACAGCAGATCGTGCAGGCCCAGGCACACCGGCCGCGCGACCAGCATCACCACCGCCATCCACAACAGCTGCTCGCCGTGTGTGGCGAACAGCTCCGAGGCCGGCGTGGTGTTGACCAGGTCGACCACCTTGCCGAGGTAATCGAACATGATCACTTCGACGATGGCAGCGAAGAAACCGACCACGGTCAGGATCACGAAGATCGGCCAGGCCTGGCG
>JABEEB010000164.1 GCA_012999515.1 Salifodinibacter halophilus
AGTTCACGTGGAGTTGTCAAGGGCAACCGTAGAGGTGACGTTGACCTGCGAGGCGTCGATGGAAGTACCGCTTTCGTGGGTGACCGTGAGGGCGGTGCCGTTGTAGTCGAACCCGAAACTCGCCTGCGGAGCAGTGTCGCCGACCTGGTCGCCGAGACCGAGGACGAACGTCCCGATAACGGCCGCGAGAATCACCGTGATGGCGACCATGAGGATAACGCCGATGACCGGCGATACCGCGTCGTCCTCGGCGAGGAGTTGTTTGAAATTCATCTATCCGTTGTAG
>JABEEB010000165.1 GCA_012999515.1 Salifodinibacter halophilus
CGCCGCCGGCGATGGCGGCGTCAACGTGATCGCGCATCGCAACAAGTACCTGCAGCTCAGCGCCGCGCAGTTCCTGTCCAGCGACGGCCATTGCCAGAGCTTCGGCGAAGGCGGCGATGGCTATATTCCGGGCGAAGGCGTCGGCGTGGTCGTGCTCAAGCGCTTGTCCGATGCGCAGCGCGACGGCAACCATATCTACGGTCTGGTCCGCGCAAGCGCGCTCAACCACGGCGGCAAAACCAACGGCTACACCGTGCCCAATCCGCAGGCCCAGGCCGACGCGATC
>JABEEB010000166.1 GCA_012999515.1 Salifodinibacter halophilus
GCTCGACGGCACCGTGACCGAGAACTACAACAGCACCTTCTTCACCGCGCCGTTCGCGGTCGCCGCCACCGTGGACACCGACCAGGCCTGGCTCGACAAGCTGTGGACCTACCTCGCCAACGGCAGCACCAGCGATTACTACGGCGACAGCGTCAAGCTACTGTCGATGCTGGCGGTGACCAACAACTGGCTCAAGCCGTGATCCTTGCGGCCTGATCGCAGGACGCCCGATCGCTGAGGCCGGCCCGCGCGCGTCGCGGGCCGGCCGCATGCGCTTGTCAAGCG
>JABEEB010000167.1 GCA_012999515.1 Salifodinibacter halophilus
CCACGCGCAGCCCGACCACTTCCAGCTTCAGCGCTTCGTTCTCGGCGGTCAGCTCGGCCACGCGCTGGCGCAGCGCCTGCAATTCTTCGCTTTCGTCGGCGTTGGCCACGAACTTCGCCGGCGCGGCTTCTTCGTCGATCTCGACCTCGGGCTTGGCCTCGCGCGGCTTGCGCTTGGACTCGCGCACGCGCTTGGCCGCCTGCTTGAGTTCGGCGCCGCCGGCCAGGGCTGCGGCGCGCTGCTCTTCTTCCGGCAGCGTCGCCACCGCGGCGGCGGCGTTGATCG
>JABEEB010000168.1 GCA_012999515.1 Salifodinibacter halophilus
TGGAACTCCGGCGGGGAGACGAGTATCGAGTTATCGCCGTTCGCCCGCCAGACGCCGCCGCCCTGGTACGCGATCTGTGTCTGTCCACCCGTGTACTCGACGACCCCAAGTGGCGAACGATTAAGGATTCTCGTGGATTTTGTTTCGTCGTCCGTCTCGTTGTATCGCGTGAGTGTGATCCATCCACGATCTGGATGGACCTCATAGCGCCCCTGTGTCGGCGTCCCGAGGCCGATAATCTGACGGTCCGTCGACCCGAGGGCGACGAGCGAGGCCTTCGCGTC
>JABEEB010000169.1 GCA_012999515.1 Salifodinibacter halophilus
ATAGCTGCCAGCGCTGCCGGGAAAGATGGTGCTATCAGTGACGCCCTAGCGCTCTGCGGTAAGAAATCTGATAAATGCAAGCTCGTGTCCGCTGAATGTAGTTACGGAGAGCTCACCAATTAACCACATAAAAATGGCGCCTTCGGCGCCATTTTTATTTCTGCCTGCAGTAGAACGGCCTGGGCATGATCCTGTCGGTCTTGATCATCGCCGCGCCGCCGATGGCGGGCATGTTCTTCAACGGCGTGATGAGTTCGTACTACGGCACCAACAACTTCCCGGGT
>JABEEB010000170.1 GCA_012999515.1 Salifodinibacter halophilus
GGATGGACTCGCCGGCCGATGCGTGCACAATCGCCCGGGCGAGCAAGCCCGGGCGAGCGGGGTAGGGGTTGTGGACTGGGCGCGCGTTCTAGGTTGGGAGGGCGTGTCGGCCGGTCCGGCCGCGCGCTCTGCCGCCGCAGCGCGCGGCCGCGCGGTTCGCTCGCATCGCCACGCACCGATGCGCACGGCGTCGGTCGCGATCGAACCGCCGCGCATGCATCGCCCACGAGCCAGGAGTGCAACGACGTATGACCAAGCTGTGCCGGAAAAAACGCTGGGCCGC
>JABEEB010000171.1 GCA_012999515.1 Salifodinibacter halophilus
CTCTAGAGGACGGCGAGCACACCGTCTTTGATGTCGTCGCCGACGACGACACCGTCGCCGTGCGCGGGCGTTTCGAGGGTGTGCAGGACGGCGAGCCGGTCGCCTTCGGCTTCGCGGACTTCCACGAGTTCGACGACGAGGGGTTCATCGCGCGGCGCTACACGTACACCGACCGCGATACGGTGTAAGGCGTCGCGCGCCGACGCACCCCGACGAGGCGTGTTGTGGCTTGACAGACCTCGCCGCCCGCAACTGCAATACCGTCCCTCCTCCTACGCCGGTG
>JABEEB010000172.1 GCA_012999515.1 Salifodinibacter halophilus
CGGCAGCTACGCCGGCGCGATGGGCTGGGGCCAGTTCATGCCGTCGAGCTACCGCGAGTTCGCGGTGGACGGCGACAACGACGGCAAGCGCAATCTGTTCACCGATCTGGACGACGTGTTCGCTTCGGTCGCCAACTACTTCGTCAAGAAGGGCGGCTGGGTGCGCGGCGGCCCGGTGGTGGCGCGCGCCAACCGCGACGCCAGCGCGCAGGATTTCGCGCCGGAGAGCATGGACCCGGTGTACTCGCTCACGGATCTGGCCGCGCGCGGCTACCGTCCGCT
>JABEEB010000173.1 GCA_012999515.1 Salifodinibacter halophilus
GTAGTCGACGAGGCCGCGAAGCGTCCCGTCCGGTGCGAGATACGTGCGTGTTTCACCGGATGCGAGGTGTGCCCGCGTCGATGGCTGTGTGGCGAAGATCGTCGCGTGAGCATCCGCGATGAGGGCACCATCCTCAAGGTCGGCATTCTCCGGGTAGCGGGACGTTTCTGGTCCGCTGGCGTGGAGGTCCCGAAAGTCGTGCTTGGTCCACGTCGCGGCCGTCTTGGGCGGCCGCGTGAACGTGATGTCCGTCCCGTTCGCAAGTTGTTGGAGGGCGGTGC
>JABEEB010000174.1 GCA_012999515.1 Salifodinibacter halophilus
GGCGCATCCAGCGCCAGTGCGTGCTGCGCCGGCGCGTCGCTCAGCAGGTCTTGCCAGTACGCGAGCTGGCCGTCCCACGCGCCTTGCGCCAGCGCGGCCTGCTGCCATGCGGCGAAATCCAGGTACTGCCGTTGCGGCTCGGGCAAGTCGGCCGATTCGCCGCGCACCAGGGCGGCGTAGATCGTCAGGAACTCGTCGAACAACACCCGGATCGACTGGCCGTCGGCGGCGATGTGGTGCAGGTTCAGCAGCAGCACTGCCTGGCCGTCGTGCAGGCCGAT
>JABEEB010000175.1 GCA_012999515.1 Salifodinibacter halophilus
GTCGCCGAACCCCTCGACGGAGCCGAAGACGACTGGTCGTAAGCCGGTCGAGTGGTCGCGCGACCGGTCGCGAGCTGGGCAGTCGCGAGCCGACGCCTCGCTGTCGGGAAGCGACGACGCGCAGAAAATCAGGGTCGGAGACGAAGCGAATCCGCGCTCACCGGAGCGAGACGGCCATCATCACTTCGTCGACGTAGTCGCCGTCTATCTTGTAGTGGCCGTCGCGGACGGCTTCGGTCTCCCAGCCGCGGCCTTCGAGGAACGCGATGGCCTCCTCGTTG
>JABEEB010000176.1 GCA_012999515.1 Salifodinibacter halophilus
GAAGCCGGTGGATTTCGAGCAGTTCGTCTGGGCGGTCAAGCAGGTCGGGCTGTACTGGCTGGTGCTGAACCACCCGCGCAATCCCTGATTCGGGCGCTGCGTTCGCGGCGTGGCCGCGGCGGGTGGATCGAAGCCTTCGCGCCGGCGTCGCCGAATAGGGCCTCGCCGCGGTTTTCGCGGGTCGCGCTTTTGCCGCGCGGCTGTCCGTAGTCCCGGCGGTTTTCGCCCGGCCTAGTGCCAATCACTCATCCAAGAACCGCCTCGGGGCTGCCCGCCAGGCG
>JABEEB010000177.1 GCA_012999515.1 Salifodinibacter halophilus
GGAGAACAAAGAGACTATCATCTCGCTCCACGCGCGCCAGCAGGGCATCGACGTGGACGACCTCGTCGACGCCGAGACGGCCGAGGAACTCACCGAAGACGCCGTCGAAGCCGCCGTCGCCGAACTGAACGAGGCGGGAAGCATCGACTACGCCCGCGAGATGGCCGAAGCCCTCACCGAGCAGGCCAAGTCGCGGCTCGACGTCCTCCCGGACAACGAGGCCCGCGACCTGCTGTGCGACATCGCGGACTACCTCATCACCCGCGGCTACTGAGCGCGC
>JABEEB010000178.1 GCA_012999515.1 Salifodinibacter halophilus
GCCGGCGTTCATCGCGTAGCGCAGGCGCTGGCCGCGCGCTTGCAGCCAGGCATCGAGATCCTTGAAACGGTGGAACGGCCGACCGCGCTCATCGTTCAAGTACAGCGCCAGCGGCTGGCTGCGCGTGTCGATCCGCAGCACCGTGTAGCGCGGCTCGCGCGCGGCCGCGGGCAGGCCGAGCAGCGAGGCCAGGGCGAGGCAGATCCAGGCGGCGGCGCGGCGCATCGAAGGACGGGGCTCGAAAAGGAAGGGGCTGGGCTACGAGGACGGCGGAATTGCG
>JABEEB010000179.1 GCA_012999515.1 Salifodinibacter halophilus
CGGACAGGCTCAGCCTGCCGTCCACGCTCAGCGCCAGCCCGTCCTCGATCAATGCATGCTTCATATGGCTGGTCTCCGGCTGCACGCCGCGTTGCAGGCCGACCAGGACGCTCAGCAGAGCGTGTTCTCGCAACGACACTTTGAACAAAACGCCATTCCCCCTGCCCGCACCCGCCCCGTCGCGCGGTGCGCGCCGGATCGGGCACGTCATGCCTTATATGTGCCTGTAATCACGATATGGGAATGCATGTGATGACATTTTTGACTGGGATACGTGCAG
>JABEEB010000180.1 GCA_012999515.1 Salifodinibacter halophilus
AAGGAGAGAAAGTCCATGAGCTTTACCTGGAGGTGACGAAGGATTCATTCAAGGTGATCAACGACAGACACCCCGAAATCGCGCTACGTAACGGACGAAACGTTTCCATCCTTGACCGGGCGAAGTAACACACCGAGACTCATCATGGCGGCGCTGATGCTCGGGCGTCGGCACCGCCATGATGGCCTAACGTCATCACGACTCTAGCTAAGGAGTATGGAGCCTCTGACAGGAATCGAACCCGCGACCATCGCTTTACAAGAGCGGCGCTCTACCAACT
>JABEEB010000181.1 GCA_012999515.1 Salifodinibacter halophilus
GTCAATCCGCTCGCGCGCGCCTCATAGGTCAGCGTGCCGGCGGCGCGCTCGAGTTCCTGACGGCTGCCGAACGCGTTCGGCCCGAGCTTCTCCAGCCCCGCCACGGCCTGCTTGTACATGCCGTTGTCGCGGTTGCCCGGATCCGACAGCAGCGCGCCGGCGGCGGCATGCTCCGGCGGCGCCTTCTTCATCGCTTCCAACGTCTTCGGGCCGGCGATGCCGTCGGCGTCGAGACCGTAGGCGCGCTGCGCCTGCTGCAACGCGTGCTTGGTGGCCGGGC
>JABEEB010000182.1 GCA_012999515.1 Salifodinibacter halophilus
GGCAGTAACACGTTTTCTCATCGGAACGGGCGGGCAGACTCCCCTGTCCGCCGCCGGTCCCGGTCGCCGCCCCGGTTGCCGCCTACTCGCTCCGAAGCGTCGCGCCGGCGGGGGGGACGCGACAGCGCTCCGGGTCGTAGCCGGCGTCCGTCAGCCCCGACCCGACCGCGAACACCGTCTCGCCGAGCATCGCCATCGAGCCGTCGCCGCCGGCCGCGCGCACGTCGTCGATAGCGGTTTCGACCCGGTCGGTCAGGAGGCCGGCGTCGCGGGCGAACCG
>JABEEB010000183.1 GCA_012999515.1 Salifodinibacter halophilus
CGAGCTGACGCCCGTCGCGCACGTTGGTCACCGCGGCCAGGCGGCCACGCGCGGACACCATCAACCAACTGCCGCCCTGCGACAGGTCGCGGCCGCCGAAGACCTGCGGATCCTCGGGGTCGGCGCCGGCGGGCGCGGTCGGGCGGGCGTGCGCTTCGTCGCGGTTGGCGATCAACGCCAAGCGGTAGCGGGGATGGTGTTGCCAGGCGAGGGCGATCAGGCACATCGGCGCATTCTAGTCCCGCCATCGCTGCATAGTTGCTCACAGCCGCGCGCGCGC
>JABEEB010000184.1 GCA_012999515.1 Salifodinibacter halophilus
CCTGCGCATGCAGGCGCCGACCTCGGTGACCGAGGCGATGAAGTCGGTGCCCGGCTTCTGGGTCGAGGCCAGCGGCGGCGAAGCCAGCGGCAACACCCGCGCGCGCGGCATCCCGGTCGACGGTTTCGGCTCGGTGACGTTGCTGGAAGACGGCATCCCGGTGCAGCACGACCCGGCGCTGGGCTATCTCAACGGCGATCAGGCCTTTCGTCTGGACGAAACCATCGAGCGGGTGGAAGTGGTGCGCGGCGGCCCGTCGTCGGTGTTCTATTCCAACGCC
>JABEEB010000185.1 GCA_012999515.1 Salifodinibacter halophilus
GCGGCCACAGCTTCAGC
The DNA here is from genome assembly GCA_012999515.1 of Salifodinibacter halophilus. Lineage (NCBI taxonomy): Bacteria > Pseudomonadati > Pseudomonadota > Gammaproteobacteria > Salinisphaerales > Salinisphaeraceae > Salifodinibacter > Salifodinibacter halophilus. The sequence goes on from JABEEB010000185.1 coordinate 18, forward strand.
CTGTCGGCGCAGGTCGCGCCGCAGCGCAGTTCCGATGCGCAGGTGTATTCGGCCTCGTACCTGGCCCGCTTCGGCGCCTCGCCGTGGTCGCTGCTGGGCTATGCGGTGCGCAGCAAGAGCGACATCGCCGTGGTCGGCGACCTCAACGTGATCGGCAACGGCACCCTGGCCGGCGTGCGCCTGATGCGTTCCTTCGCCGCGGGCGAGGGCTTCTACCATTCGCTCAGCCTCGGCGTGGACTACAAGGACTTCACCGAGTCGC
>JABEEB010000186.1 GCA_012999515.1 Salifodinibacter halophilus
CAAGCTGTGGAAGGTCTTGGAGAAGTACCAGCTCGAGAAGCTGGTCAGCTCGGCCAGTTCGCTGATGCGCACGACCCGGTCGCAATTGCCTTCCAGGTACAGGCGGGCGCGCTGGAGGCGGCCGAAGACCTGACGCTTGCGGCTGCGCGAACGGCCCGGGCAACGCTGGATGCGCGCGGTCAGCTCGCGCTGGACGCCGGCCAGGTGCAGCAGGATCGGACGCAGGGCGTTGAGGTCGAAACCGTTGTCGGCCTCGCCGTTGCGCGCGCTGGCCTGGCG
>JABEEB010000187.1 GCA_012999515.1 Salifodinibacter halophilus
CGCGAGACAGCGCTCGCGCCGCCGCCGATCCGCTACGCGCCCGAACGCGCGGCCGCGGCGGTCTATCTGCGCGCCGCGGTCGGCGCCTGGAACGAGCCGGCCTTGGCGGCGGACGCCGCGCCACTCGCGCAGGCTTTCGATGCGAAAGCGCGCACGCTGATCTGGCTGGCGCCCGGCCCGGTGCCGGCGGCGGTGCGCGAGTGGGTCGGGCAGGGCGGTCGGGTATTGCTGGACGCGCAGGCGCTATGGCCCGAAGCGCGTTTCGACGCGCCGCTGTGG
>JABEEB010000188.1 GCA_012999515.1 Salifodinibacter halophilus
CCTCTTCGCGTGCCATGTACATTCCAGTAGTGTGGCGAAGCGATTACCAGGACAGACTGTGGTTTTCGTAGTCGATGTCGGCGAGATCACAGAGCCGATGGAGAAGTTGACGCAGCGATGCTGATCCATAGGGATTCCCGTATAGCGTGAGCCACAACTTATCAGAGTCGTCGTACTTCTCGTCGGTTTTTCGTTGGTCAAGCCAGTGGTCCAGCATCGTCACCGTGCGTTCCTGGAGACTTGTCCGCCAGTTCTCGTCGTTCTTCGAGGACTCGTCCT
>JABEEB010000189.1 GCA_012999515.1 Salifodinibacter halophilus
CCGGCGCCGGCAAGGTGCAGAGCGATGCGCTGGCGGCCTTGCTCAAGGGTTGCTCCGGCCTCGACGAGAAGTGAGGCGCGCGCCGCGGCCGCTCAGGCAGCCGCCTCGCGCAAGCCGGCCGCGCGCATCGCCGCGCTGTTGGCCCAGCCGGCGTGGCCGTCGACGCGCTGCAGCCACACCGGGCGATCAGGAAACGCCGCGTCGAGGTCGGCGGCCTCGGGAAAGCGCGCATCGGCCCAGTCGTTCTGGTCCCAGCCGTGGCCGATCAGCCACTGCCCG
>JABEEB010000190.1 GCA_012999515.1 Salifodinibacter halophilus
TGCCGGCGCAGACCTTGTATCGCCTGGTCGGGGTCGGGTTGTCGGGATTCGCCGAGGAGGGCGAGGTGTTGGCGCAGTCGGATCTGTTCGCTGCGTCGTTCGAACTCGATGTGCAGGGGGAGTGGGACGGCGACGCGGAGGTTGGGGCGGAGGATTGAGGTTGTTGCGTCGGTTGGCGGTCATGTCGATGACGAACCGAAGCGATGCAGTTCCGACGAAGTCGCCCGAAGTTCCGCAACCGCCAGTCCGTCATTCCGGCGAAAGCCGGAATCCATTTT
>JABEEB010000191.1 GCA_012999515.1 Salifodinibacter halophilus
TCGATTTTGTCGTAGCCCTGCTGGACGAACTCGTCTTCGATGTCGCGCAGGACGACGTCGTAGCCGGCGAGCGCCGCGACCTCCGCGATGCCGTGGCCCATGTTGCCCGCTCCGAGAACGGTGATACTGTCGACGTCATCTACGTTCATGGAAGAACGTTATACTGCGTCGCGGTTTCAACGTTTCCCTCGCATGAGATGTAAACTCAACTTCTGTTTATTAAATTCTCGATAGACACCGCCGCAGTCCGTCGATTAACTCGGTCGGTTCGACTTTCC
>JABEEB010000192.1 GCA_012999515.1 Salifodinibacter halophilus
GGTACATGGTGTCCATCGCGCCGAGCACGCCGCCGCGCTCGCTGATCGCTTCGAATTCCTTGTACACCGCCTCTTCGACGATGTCGGTGAGCTTGTCGACGATGAAGCTGCCCTGCCAGGGGTTCTCGTTGAAGTTCAGCCCCAGCTCCTTGTTGATGATCATCTGGATCGCGACCGCGCGGCGCACGCTTTCTTCGGTCGGGGTGGTGATGGCTTCGTCGTAGGCGTTGGTGTGCAGGCTGTTGCAGTTGTCGAACAGCGCGTACAGCGCCTGCAAG
>JABEEB010000193.1 GCA_012999515.1 Salifodinibacter halophilus
TGTGGATGTTCCACATCATGGACTACGACACCCGCAGCGACGTCAACAACACCCTGTTGCGCGTGGCGGCGGCGGTCGGGCTGCTGTTCGCGCTGAGCGGCGCGTGGCTGGTGTTCTACAGCTTCCGTTGGAGGCGCAGCGCATGACGCAGTGGATGCGCAGGATTCACAAATGGCTCGGGCTGGCGATCGGCTTGCAATTCGTCCTGTGGATGGCGAGCGGACTGGTCATGAGCCTGTTGTCGCACGACAAGGTGCAGGGACACGAGTTCCGCGTGC
>JABEEB010000194.1 GCA_012999515.1 Salifodinibacter halophilus
CTTGACCGTGCGGGTGAAGCCGGTGTCGGCGCTGCGCACGGTGACCTCGGCGCCGGCGGCGACGCGGCCGGCCAGCGAACCGTCGGTATTGGCCGCCAATGCCGGCAGCGCCATCGATGCGAGGCAGATCCCCATCGCCACGCACAAACCGGACTTGCGAAAGCTCTTGCCTTTCATTGCCGCACTTCCTCCCCAAAAGGTATGAGCGGTGCTGCGCCGGGTCAGTCCTTCGTCGGCAGCACCTGCGCGTGGTAGTCGTAGTCCCACTGGTCGAAGT
>JABEEB010000195.1 GCA_012999515.1 Salifodinibacter halophilus
TCAGCTGGATCGACTCTTCTTCCTCCACACCGCTGCCGAGCAGGCCGTCCCAATCCTGCAACGGCGCGACCTGCACGCCTTGCTCGATCTGGCGCAGCAGGGTTTCGGCGTTTTCGACCGCGCGCGTGTCGCCTTCGCCCTGGCCGATCCGCCACTTCAGCCGCACGATCAGCAGCTTGAGCAGCGACAGCGCCTGGGTCAGCACCGCAGCCAGCGGCAGCTGCACGCGCTTGATCGCGTCGTCGAATTCGTCCAGCGGCGCTGACGCCGCTGGACG
>JABEEB010000196.1 GCA_012999515.1 Salifodinibacter halophilus
GCCTGATCTTCGATCAGACCAAGGAACTGTTCCGCAAGCGGCTGATGTACGGCCTGGGCACGCTGTTCTCGATGGCGACGCTGAGCGTGGTCACGGCGATGACGATGAAACTCCTGGCCAAAGTCGCGGTGGCGCTGTGGCTGTCGAAGGTCACCGGGCTGCTCGGCGACGCCGGCGAGGGATTGACCACTCAGGCGATGCAACAGGGCGGCATCGGCCTGCTGATGTCGGTGCTGCTGGTGACGGTGCCACCGGCGGCGTCGATGTTCTTCCAGGG
>JABEEB010000197.1 GCA_012999515.1 Salifodinibacter halophilus
CACAGCTCGCGGCCGCGCCGGTCGGCGTGGCTGCGGTGGACGATGATCGACAGCGCATCGACCTTGTCGCCGTTGATCAGCGTGTCCACGCGCACGAACGGGCCTTCCTGGAAACGCAGGAAGTGGTAGTCCAGCGAGGCGTAGCCGCGGCTGACCGACTTGAGCTTGTCGAAGAAGTCCAGCACCACCTCGGCCATCGGCAGCTCGTAGCTGATCTGCACCTGGCTCGCCATATAGGTGATGCCGATCTGCACGCCGCGCTTTTCCTCGCACAGCT
>JABEEB010000198.1 GCA_012999515.1 Salifodinibacter halophilus
CGCCGCCACGCGAGCACCATCCCCATGACGACGACCCGCGCCCCCCGTCCCGCCGCCGCGCTGCGCCTGATCGGCGCCGGCCTCGCCGCCGCGCTGGCGCTGTCGGGCTGTTCGATCCTCGACGAAAAGCCGAAGAACCCGACCACCCAGTACGCGCCCGACCCGCGCGTGCCGGCCGATCCGTCCTGGCCGCAGGCGAACTGGCAGCTGTCGCTGACCGCGCCGAACGCGGCGCGCATGATCGACAGCCTGCGCATCGCGGTGCGCCCCAGCGGCG
>JABEEB010000199.1 GCA_012999515.1 Salifodinibacter halophilus
GCCCGCGCACCGCGCACGCGGCCGGCGCCAGCGCCGGCCAGCAGCGGCTGGTCGAGCGGGCCAAGCTGGTGTTGGTCAGCGACCTGTCGCGGCGCTGGACCCTGGCCGAGATCGCCGCCGAGGTCGGGGTATCGCCGGTCTACCTGACCCAGGTGTTCCAGCGCGTGGAAGGGCTGCCGCTGTATCGCTATCAGCTGCGTCTGCGGCTGGCGCGGGCCTTGGATCTGCTCGGCGAGTACGAGGACCTCAGCGCGCTGAGCCTGGACCTGGGCTTCTC
>JABEEB010000200.1 GCA_012999515.1 Salifodinibacter halophilus
GGTCGGCCTGCCGCCGTTCTGAGCCCGGCGCGACGCTGCGCGCGCAGCCGGGCTTGCCGCTTCACCACCGCCGACTCGATCACGACCAAGGAGGTCTCATGAACACCCGCCGCATCCGCCCGCGCCTGGTCGCGCTGGCCCTCGCCATGTTCGGCTTCGCCGCCGCGCTGACCGCCACCGCCGGCGTGCCGCGTTGCGATCAATGCCTGGATCAGTACTACGCTTGCCGCAATGCCGGCGGCGATTACGACGGCTGCCTCAATGAGTTCTGGGCCTG
>JABEEB010000201.1 GCA_012999515.1 Salifodinibacter halophilus
CCGCAAGAACAGCGCCACCGTGGCCGGCGCGGTCGCCGGCGCGGTCGCCGGCAACGCCATCCAGAACCGGGTCGGCGCGCCGAGCTACAACGTCTACGTGCGCATGGACGACGGCCGCACCCAGGTCGTCACCCAGAAGAACCTCGACGGCATCCGCGAGAACACCTATGTGCGCGTGGCTAACGGCCGCGTCTACATCCGCTGAGCGCGCGGCGCCCGCGGGCGCGATGAAACAATGTAACGAGAAAAAACGGCCCGCATCACGGGCCGTTTTTTT
>JABEEB010000202.1 GCA_012999515.1 Salifodinibacter halophilus
CCGGGAATTTCGGTCGCTGTGTCGGACGCCGGAGTTCAATGCCGGCTCCCGCAGCTTCAGCATCGGATTATGGTCGGCTTCGGTTCCTTCGTTGGACGCCGAGGTTCAACGTCGGCGCTCGTAGTCTCTGCATTGGATTGTGGCCCGCTTCGGTTGCAAGCGGTGTACGCCGGAATTCGACGCAGGGGCGCGTGGACTCTGCATCGGATTGCGGTCGGCTTCGGCTGCAAGCGCCGGACGCCGGAATTCAACGCCGGGGCTCAGAGTTCTAGTACCC
>JABEEB010000203.1 GCA_012999515.1 Salifodinibacter halophilus
CCGCCACCGGCCCGGCTTCGGCCTGGAGCGCGGCCGGCGGCCTGCCTAGCGTCGGTCCGGCGCCGCCTGACGCCGCTTGCGGCCGACGGCGCAGCCACCGCCTGTCGGGGACGGCTTCCTCGCAATCCATCCAAAAGGACCTGCCATGAATCACCGTATCGCCTTGCTCGCCCTCGGTCTTTCCCTGGTCTCGCTGCCCGGCTTCGGCCAAGGCCTGGTGTCGTCCGAACCGTACAGCGACAACCCGATGCACGGCGTCGGCGTCGCCCACAACGCC
>JABEEB010000204.1 GCA_012999515.1 Salifodinibacter halophilus
CCGCCCTGGATCAGATGACGGTCGTTGATGATGACCGACGGCACCGCGCTGATTCCGGCCTCCTGGTAGAGACGCTCCTGCTTGCGCACGTCCTGCGCGTACTCGTCCGAATCGAGCACGGCGCGGGCGCGCTGGGCGTCAAGGCCGGCCTCGCCCGCCACCGCCGCGAGCACCTCGCGCGAAGACACATCGCGGCCGTCGGTGAAATAAGCCTTGAGCAAGGCGTGCTTCAGGGCGCGCTCGGCATCGGCGCTCTGAATGCCCGCCCAGTGCAGC
>JABEEB010000205.1 GCA_012999515.1 Salifodinibacter halophilus
ACATCGGCAAGGCCGACGACATCAACGCCGCGCGCGGCGACATCGGCGACCATGCGCCGAGCGTGGCCTACCACAACGTGCAGTTGAAGTACTCGCCGGTCAAATCCTGGGACGTGTCGTTCGGCATCGACAATCTGTTCGACAAGCAGCCGCCCTTCATCCAGAGCTACACCGACGCCAATACCGACACCATGACCTACGACTTGCTGGGTCGGCGCTGGTATGCGCGCCTGGGTTATCGCTGGTAATCGACGCAGCCGGCCGCATCGGCGCGCG
>JABEEB010000206.1 GCA_012999515.1 Salifodinibacter halophilus
CGCCGCTGGCCTGCACTTCGCCGGCCATCAGCTGCGCGTGTTCCTCGGCCAGCGCGAGCGCGGCCGCGCGGTCCTGGGCGTAGAGCTTGCCGAGCAGTTGCAGCGGCGGCAGCGCGCTGTAGCCCTCGCGGAAACGCTGCACGCGGCCGCCTTCCTGGTCCACGCAGATCAGCTGCGGGCGCGGCGCGGCTGCGCGGATCGCCTGCGACAGCTCGGCGACCTGGGCCCGGGAGGCGAAGTTGCGGGCGAACAGGATCACGCCGGCGCAGGCGTCGT
>JABEEB010000207.1 GCA_012999515.1 Salifodinibacter halophilus
GCCGCGTCGAAGCGCGCGCGCAACCAGTCGAGCTGGCGGTCGTGTTGCGCGCGCGCCAGCGCCAGCGCCTTGGCGTGGGCGTCGCGCAAGGTCGCGGTGGCGGCGACCCCGTCGCCGCCGCTTTCCTGCGCGGCGGCCAGTTCTTCCAGCAACGCCACCCGCATCGGGTCGGTGTCCGCCGCTTCGGCCAGCGCTTCGCGCAGGCGTGTGGCGGCTTGCGCCGGGTGCCCGGACAGGCGCGCGGTGCGCGCCAACTGCAATTGCAGCGCCGCCGGC
>JABEEB010000208.1 GCA_012999515.1 Salifodinibacter halophilus
CCGAGGCGCTCGCCCACGCCGTCCGCCTCGCCGAGGAGGTCGGTGCCGACGTGGTGAAGACCGCCTACAGCGGTGACCCCGACTCCTTCGGTCGCGTCGTCGAGGCCACGCGCCTGCCGGTCGTCATCGCCGGCGGCAGTCGCGGCACCGACCGCGAGACGGTCGAGATGGTCCGCGGCACGATGGACGCCGGCGCGGCCGGCGTCTCCATGGGTCGCTCTATCTTCCAGCACGAGAACCCCGAGGCCATCACCCGCGCCGTGAGCGCCGTCATCC
>JABEEB010000209.1 GCA_012999515.1 Salifodinibacter halophilus
ACCGCAGCCACGTGCTCGACATGCTCGACGGCCAGGCCGTGCGCGCGCTGATCGCGGCCGAGCGGCCGAACCTGATCGTGCCGGAGATCGAGGCGATCCACACCCAGACCCTGGTCGAGCTGGAAGCCGAATTCGCCCGCAGCGGCAGCGACACCCGGGTCATCCCGACCGCGCGCGCCGCGCGCCTGACCATGGACCGCGAAGGCATCCGCCGCCTCGCCGCCGAGACCTTGCAGCTGGCAACCTCGCCGTACCGCTTCGTCGACACCCTTGAGG
>JABEEB010000210.1 GCA_012999515.1 Salifodinibacter halophilus
GCCGGGTGCTGCGCGCCGTTGACCTCCAGCGCGATCGCCAGCGCGTCGCTGGCGTCGCGCTCGGCGTCGCCGAGCTGGCCCAGGCCGCGCCGCAGCTGGGCCAGGTTGCGGCCGATCTCGACCTGCAGCGGATGGCGGTCGCCGACGCTCTGCTGCAGCTTGCGCCGCGCCTGTTCGAAACCGAGCAGCGCCTCGCGGCTCTGGCCGGCGTCGGCTTGCAGGCCGGCGAGGTCCATGAGGTTTTCCACTTCGCCCACGTCGGTGTTCTCGCGCATC
>JABEEB010000211.1 GCA_012999515.1 Salifodinibacter halophilus
CACGCCGCGCGCCTTCGCTCCGCTCCACCGAGGCCTACGCCGATGTCCGTGTTCCGTCCCTTCTCGCTGCTGCCGCCGGCGCTGTTGCGCCAGCGCTGGTGGCCCAACGTCTATGACCTGATCGCCTTCGCTTTGCTGATCGCCAGCGCCGTGGCGCTGGCGCACGCGGCGATGGAAACCCGCGCGCCGCTGGCGGCGCTGCACGCCGATCCGATCTCGCTCGATCCCGCACGCCTGCCCGACTACGCCCTGCGCACTACCTTGCGCATGTTCGCG
>JABEEB010000212.1 GCA_012999515.1 Salifodinibacter halophilus
CGGCCGAACCCGGTCGTATCCGGGCGAACCCAGCCGGCCGCAGGCGGTTCGCAGGCGCTCCGGCCGTCCTTGCGCCCGGGCCGCCGAACCGCCCTTCCGACCGTCCGATCTCGATTGCAAATCGCCCGGCAACCCCGGATATTCCGCTCTGATCGCGTTTTTTGCTCCGGACCAGGACGTCCCGGTGAAATCCCATCGGCGTCCGGTCTTCTTCCAGGTGACCGCCGCTCATGAATTCCCGCCGTTCCTGCCGTCCCCAGCCGCTGCTGCTGGCCC
>JABEEB010000213.1 GCA_012999515.1 Salifodinibacter halophilus
CGCGTCTCCTTCGACCTCGGTACCACCTACACACCCGGCGACTACGAACTCGTCGCCGTCAACGACGACCAGACCATCGGCACGACGACACGATCGCTCCGTCCCGACCTCCAGATTATCGAGATGGGCATCGGACGGAAGAACCCCAAGAGGATGTGGAACGGGACTGAGCGAGAGATTGTAGACGAGGCGTACGTGGTCGTTGAGAATCGTGGGAGTGGGCCAGTCTCGGTTACGCAACTGTTGTTCCTCGGGATGGCACCCTATCCAAGCGGG
>JABEEB010000214.1 GCA_012999515.1 Salifodinibacter halophilus
CATCTGCATCCCATTGCCGTCGCTCCACACCAGTTCGGCGCGGCCGTCGCCGTCGAAATCGTCGATGGCCAGCACGCGCCAACCGGCGCCGACGGTGAACGAGCGTCCGGCCAGGCGCTGGCCGTCGTGCAGGGTCCAGGTCGCCAGATAGCCCAGTTCGTGCAGCCAGGCCATGTCGCTGCCGCCGTCGCCGTCGAGATCGCGCGGCGGCACCGGCAGGCGCCGCGGCGTGCAGTTCTGGCCGTAGTTGACGACGGTGCCGCTGCTGCTGGCAT
>JABEEB010000215.1 GCA_012999515.1 Salifodinibacter halophilus
GTAGACCATCGCGGTGCCGGTGAGCGAGGCCAGCAGGGTCAGCGGCAACAGCCACAGGCCGATGCCGCGGTGCCAGCTCAGCCAGCGCCGCGTCGGCGGGCCGCGATACCACTTCAGACTCGCCGCCAGCGCCGACCAGCGCGGCCACCACAGGTACAGGCCGCTGAGCAGCATGAACACCGCGGCGATGCCGACCGCGCCGAGCACCTGCTCGCCGTTCTTGCCGGCCAACAGATGGGTATGCCAATCGCGCAGCCACAGGATCAGGTCGTTGC
>JABEEB010000216.1 GCA_012999515.1 Salifodinibacter halophilus
CCGCGTCGAGCAGCGCCTCGAACCAGCGCGCCGTCTCGACGTCCGAGGTCAGCACCGCGGCGTTATACGCGGGGAGCCCCAGCTCGCCTTCATAGCGGGCGCGCTTGGCGTCGGGCAGCTCGGGCAGCTCGGCGCGGCACTGCGCGACGAATTCCTCGCTCAGCTCGAGCGGCAGCAGATCGGGATCGGGGAAGTAGCGATAGTCGTGCGCATCCTCCTTGGAGCGCATCGACCGCGTCTCGTTCCGGTCGGGATCGTAGAGCCGCGTCTCCTGG
>JABEEB010000217.1 GCA_012999515.1 Salifodinibacter halophilus
GCTTCGGGCCGAAGCGCCATTGGCGCATGCGCAGGCCGTCGCCCCACAGCAGGTCGAGGCGCGAGTCGCCGTCGAAATCGCCGCTGCCGAGCAACTGCCAGCGCGAGCCGATGACGAGGGCGCGGCCGCCGCTGACGCGCGCGCCGTCCATGGTCCAGACCGCGACCACGCTGCCGCTGTCGTCGCGCCACACCAAGTCGGCCTTGCCGTCGCCGTCGACGTCGCCGCTGGCGATCAGGCGGTAGCCGGCCGGGTAGTCGCGCATCGGCAAGCCG
>JABEEB010000218.1 GCA_012999515.1 Salifodinibacter halophilus
GCCGCCGGCGAACTGCGCCTGGCGCCATTTCCATTCGCGCGTGTACAGCGCGGTGAAACGCGCGGCGGCGGCGCTTGGCGCGGCCTGCGCGGTGTTGTCGGCGGTGGAAGCGGCCGTGGCTTGCGCGGGCGCGGCCTGCGCGGCCGCTGCGGGCATCGCGCCCAGGGCCATCAGCACAGCGACGGACAGCGCGGCCAGCGGCGCGCGCACGGAGACGGAACGGATCGAAGGCATCGCGGAACTCTGCGGTGACGGGCTCAGTAGCGCGATCATGC
>JABEEB010000219.1 GCA_012999515.1 Salifodinibacter halophilus
CGCCGCGGCCGCCCGGCGCGAACTCGCAGAGGAGACCGGCCACGAGGCCGAGGCGGTCGAGCCGCTCGCGACCGTCGAGCCGACCAACGGCATCGCCAACTCGGTCCACCACTACTTCGTCGCGCGCGGGTGCGAGCCGAGCGCCGACCAGAACCTCGACTTCAACGAGAGCATCAGCCCGACGACGGTCGGCTACGACGACCTCAAGCGGGCCGTCCTCGCGGGCGAGGTCCGCGACGCGCGGACGGTCCTCGGCGTACTCTACTACGAACTCG
>JABEEB010000220.1 GCA_012999515.1 Salifodinibacter halophilus
CGCACTTATCACTGTTTAGGCTAGCCTAAAATCCATGGCACCGAGTAGACGAGCGGTCTTGACGAAGGGAGCGGCGTTGTTCGCCACCGCCGGGCTGGCCGGCTGTGCCGAGATCGGCGGGACGACCGACGGGACGGATGGCGGTTCGGCCCCCGAACACGATGCATCGCTTGCCGTCGCGGCGGAGTGGAACGTCATGCGCGCACGCATCCGGGACGCCGTGACGCTGGGGCGGGCTGGAGCGGCCGGGAAGGGGGCAGACGTGGCCCAGAACG
>JABEEB010000221.1 GCA_012999515.1 Salifodinibacter halophilus
CGCCGTTGTGGGTGTAGGTGACCTTGTCGGTGCTCTGGTTGACCGTCACGTTGCCGTGCGCCGGCGGAGCGATCAACGTGCCGATGCCGAAGCCGATCGGCGGCGGGCCGCCGTCGCAGGCGTCGGCGTCGAGGATCGCGGTGCCGCCGTTGGCGACCGCCAGGGTCATGACCGGGCACCGGATCGATGGCGCGGCCACCGCCGCGGCCGACCACAGCCCGGCCAGGACGATCAGAATCGCTGCCAACCCGCGTCGCCAGGTGCTGGCTCCGGCC
>JABEEB010000222.1 GCA_012999515.1 Salifodinibacter halophilus
CCACCAGCCCGCTGCACCGCCAGCACAAGCTCAACCTGGACCGGCAGCAGGTGCTGGAACGCGCCGTCGCCGCGGTCGAGCAGGCGCGCCGCTATGTCGACGACGTCGAGTTCTCCTGCGAGGACGCGCTGCGCACCGAGCCCGAGTACCTGGTCGAGATCTGCAGCGCGGCGATCGCCGCCGGCGCGCGCACGCTGAACATCCCCGACACCGTCGGCTACACCACGCCCAGCGAGATCCGCTCGCTGTTCGAATACCTGCGTTCCAACGTGCGC
>JABEEB010000223.1 GCA_012999515.1 Salifodinibacter halophilus
CGATCGGCCAGCGGCAACTGCGCCAGCGGCAACCGCTCATCCGCGGCCATGGCCTGCAACACGCACAGCCAGTAGCCGGCGTAACGCTGCGCGGTGGAGCGATCGAACAGCGCGGTCGCGTAGCCGAGCGCGCCGGACACATCGCCTTCGCCTTCCTCCAGATCGAGCGAGAGATCGAACTGGGCCACAGTGGACTCCGCTTCGACCGGGATCACTTCCACCCCGGGCAGCCGCAACCGGCTTTCGACCCGCTCGTTGAGGGTCAGCATGGTCT
>JABEEB010000224.1 GCA_012999515.1 Salifodinibacter halophilus
GACATCATCCTCAACCCGTTGGGTGTGCCCTCCCGAATGAACGTCGGGCAGGTTCTTGAGATGCACCTGGGCTGGATCGCTCACTCCGGCTGGGATATCACCCAGGCCGAGGGTGATTGGGCCGAGCGTCTGCGCGAGGTTGGCCTCATTGATATTCCTGAGGAATCCCGTCTGGCCACCCCGGTATTCGACGGTGCCACCGAGCAGGAGATCACCGGTTTGCTGCAGTACGGCCACCCAACCCGCGATGGCGAGATGCTCGTTGACACCGACG
>JABEEB010000225.1 GCA_012999515.1 Salifodinibacter halophilus
GTCGAGCACCAGCGTGTACAGGCTGATGCCGATGCCGATCTCGGTTTCCGCGGCGCCGGCGATGCCTTCGATCAGGTCGAGGGCGATGCTGTTGCCGGGGGCGTTGGGGTTGCTGGGGATGTCGGGCAGGGTGTAGTCGCGGGTGGAGATGATGCCGGTCTTGTCCTGGTAAGCCTTGAGCAGGGCCATCGTGTTCGCGCCCGGGCCGAGCCCGCGCTTGAAGTCCTGGTGGGCGGCGGTGAGGGTTTCGAGGAAGTGGGCGACCGCGTCGGGC
>JABEEB010000226.1 GCA_012999515.1 Salifodinibacter halophilus
GACAGGCGGCGGGCGACGCCTATCTGAAGGTGCCGTAGGCGTCGGCGCGCGTCACCCCGAATCGACGAACTCCCGGAGCACCGTCGCCTCGGATTTTCGGAGTAGCTCGCCGGCCGTACTCGTCGAGCAGTCGAGCGCGTCAGCCACGTCCGCGACCGACCCTTCGCGGGGGATTTCGTAGTAGCCGGTCGCCACCGCGGTCTCCAGCGCGGCCCGCTGTCGGTCGGTGAGTTGCGAGGAGGACCGCCGCCGGTCGAAGGGCCGCACGCGCTCG
>JABEEB010000227.1 GCA_012999515.1 Salifodinibacter halophilus
GTCGCCGAACAGACGCGCCAGCGCGGCATCGTCGGCGCGGCCGCGCAGATTGAGGTGATCGAAGTGCCACTGCGGCGCACGGGTAAGGTCGGTGGCGCTCATGGCCGGTTCCGAAGGGCGACGGCATCAGGCTGACGCCTTGCCGGCGCGGCGAAAACCGGGCATAAGCCGGTTCTGTTTCAATAGACCTTTGAAAATAGACCTTCGAACCTGGGGCGCCGAACATGAAGGCCTTCGCCGATCTCGTCCTGTTCGTGCGCGCCGCCGACGCCGG
>JABEEB010000228.1 GCA_012999515.1 Salifodinibacter halophilus
CGCCAGCGAGGAGCGCCCCGACGTCATCGACGTCGGCGAGGGGGTGTCGGTCGCGCTCGACCCGCTGGACGGGTCGACGAACCTGAAGCCGAACAACGTGATGGGGACGCTCTACAGCGTCTACGACGAACCGCTCCCCACGGGCGGCGAGAACCTGCTCGCCGCTGGCTACATCCTCTACGGCCCGGTGACGACGCTCGTGGCCGCCCGCGACGGCGTCGTCAGCGAGTACATCCTCGAATCGGGCGTCAAGCGCCCGCTCCGCGAGGAACTG
>JABEEB010000229.1 GCA_012999515.1 Salifodinibacter halophilus
GTTGCAAACCGTGTTTAACGCAACGCGGTGTTGCGGACTGCGCCTTGAGAGCTTGAGAGAGGGTTCTCGTAAAGGGGCCCGGCAGCACGGTGAGGTTGCTCACAGGGCTGCGCGCCTGCCTCACGACGACCAGGAGGGTTCTGGCTGACAGAGCGACGTCGAGAAGGTCTTGTCGTGCTTTAGCAGCCGGATCGAGGTTTTCATCTCGCAAGCCTTGAAGGAGATCGGCATGAACAGCTTCTTGGTCGGGGTCGACGACAATCACGACTTCGTG
>JABEEB010000230.1 GCA_012999515.1 Salifodinibacter halophilus
CGCGCGCGGGCGAGCGTTTCCGCGGCGAAGTCGAACCCTTGGACAAGGTCGCCGGCCACGTGCCCGGCGCGCGCAACCGCGCGTTCGCGCTGAACCTGGAAGACGGCCGCTTCAAGTCGCCGCAGGCGCTGGCGCAGGAGTTCGCGCCGCTGCTGCAGGGGCGCGCGCCGCAACAGGTCGCGGCGATGTGCGGCTCCGGCGTCACCGCCTGCCATCACCTGCTGGCGTTGACGCACGCGGGCTTCGACGGCGCCGGGCTGTACACCGGCTCGTG
>JABEEB010000231.1 GCA_012999515.1 Salifodinibacter halophilus
TTGTTCTATTCGACCAGAGGCTGCTCACCTCGGAGACCTGCTGCGGTTATCGGTACGGCCCGGCTCCACGTGCTGATTTCTCCCTCGGGTTTTCAAGGGCCGGCGGCCACGCACCGGATGCCCCGAACAAAGCGGGGCACTCTGCCAGTCGTTCCACCCTATCTCCGGGCGAACCGATTCCAGGGTCGTTCGGACTGTCAAGAAGAAAAGACAACTCTCCCCGGGATGGCCGTCGACGTCCCCGAGCTCGACCGCGTCACCGCTTGCACCGGAG
>JABEEB010000232.1 GCA_012999515.1 Salifodinibacter halophilus
CGCGCGCAGATCGCGCGTGTCGGACGCCAGCACGTTGGTGCCGCGGATGTTGAGCACCAGCGGCGTGTCGTCGCCCTGCCAGCCCAGCGTGCCGTCGACGTTGAGCGTGCCCTCACCCGAGCGCACGCTGCCGGCGATGCGCGCGCTGCCATCGGGCTGCGCGTCCAGGCGCACGTCGCCCTGCTGCAACACGATGCCCAGCGACGGCACCTCGGTGGTGAACTGCGACAGCCGCGCCTGTCCGCTCAGCAACGGCTTGCTGCGCGTGCCGGCC
>JABEEB010000233.1 GCA_012999515.1 Salifodinibacter halophilus
CTGGACGCGCCGCGAGCCATCGGCTCCGAACTGTTGTATGCCGATCCTCGGCGGCAGGTAGGCGACGCCAGCGAACTTGACCTTGTCGGCGTTGGCCACGGTGAACACCAGGGCCAGGTCCTTCCACTGGTAGTTGTTGACCAAGTGGGTTTCCGAGCTGTGCAAGGCCAACGACACCGAGTACGTACCTGCACCTACGTCCATCGAAAAAGCGGCGTCGAACTGGACAAGCTCGCCGGCGCGCACTTCGCGCAATTCCTGCCCGGTGTAGTGG
>JABEEB010000234.1 GCA_012999515.1 Salifodinibacter halophilus
CGTTCACCGACTGGATGTCCTGCGGGTCGTAGCCCGCCTCGAAGAGGCGGAACGTCGCCATCTCCGCCGCGCGCGCCGCCGCGGAGACGCTTCCTGCCGTCGAGGCCGCGGCGTACGCCGGGAGGTAGAGACCGTCCGTGTTCACCTCGGCGCGCTCCGCGATCACCTGTGCGGCGACCTCGGTCGGGAGCACGTCCGATTCGAGCGTCAACACGGAGAGGTCGAACGCGTCCGTGTAGCCGAGTTCGCGGAACTCCGCCTCCTCGGCGACGAG
>JABEEB010000235.1 GCA_012999515.1 Salifodinibacter halophilus
CTCAATGGCATGTGCCGTCAGCACCGAGCGGGACTTTTCGGTGAATAGGCGCATGCTCAGGCTGGTTAGCGATTGGCGCACTACTACGAACGCTTCAATGGGGGGCACGCGTTCGCCGGTGAGCGGGTCGATATAGTCACTGTGCAACCGAGCTTTCCAGCTGCCCCGCAGGTCCGGGCGTTTCACCAGCCAACCTTGAAAAACGCCCCATGGCCAAGCAAACAAGGAAAAGAGTAATACTGCGCCATACACTACGGTTACGACCGTGCCGAAG
>JABEEB010000236.1 GCA_012999515.1 Salifodinibacter halophilus
CAGGGCGACGCGAACACGACAACGCGGAGCGGATCGACGTGTTGGACGCGACCGACACATGGCTACGGACGATCCCGTACGTCGTCGCGGTCGGCTTCGTCGACGGCGAGTGGCCCGAGCGCCCGAGCGGGGCGTTCCCGCCGGCCTTCCGCGACGCAGTCGTCGCGGGCGACGGCGGCCCCGGCGGTGGCGCGGCCCTCGGCGTCCGCGGAGCATGGACCGAAGCGCGCGAACGCGACCACCTCGCCGACGCCGTCAGCGCGGCGAGTGCTGG
>JABEEB010000237.1 GCA_012999515.1 Salifodinibacter halophilus
CCGATGCTTTCCGCTCAGATCGCGGCGATCGGAAACGAAAGCATCGGGCCTGAAGGCCCTCCCGCCAGGGCAAGAGCGAAGGCTGGCGCGAGGCGACCGGCCGCCGCATCGCGGCGGCGCCCCGGACGGGCGACAATAGCGGTCCGCTGTTCGCCGGTCTGCTGTTGACCGGTTCACTGGCCGGGCGGGCTCGGCCCGCCGCGCTCAGCCCGGATTCGACCCTACGCCGTGCGGCGTGATCCAACCCATCCAGATCGACACCACCACGATCTGG
>JABEEB010000238.1 GCA_012999515.1 Salifodinibacter halophilus
CGGCGAGGAACTTCTCCACGTCGTGGGCGTCCTCCTCGATCGTGCGGAGGTGCTCACGGAGGATCTCGACTGTAGTCTCGTCGCCGATCTCGGCGGCGAGTTCGATGTGCTCGCGGTAGCTCTCGATGATGTCGCCGTACAGTTCGAGGTCGTTCTCCAGCGACGTGCGGATGTCGTAGACGTCTTCGTCTTCGGGTTCGACCGTCGCGGCCTCGCTCAGTGCGGGCATGCTGGCGTGGGGAACACCGCCGATGGACTGGAGGCGCTCTGCGAT
>JABEEB010000239.1 GCA_012999515.1 Salifodinibacter halophilus
CACCCACGCCGATGGAGCAGATCGCCGCGCGCCTGGCCGACCTGGTCCGGCACGAAGTCGATGCATGTTTCCAACGTCAGATCGGCCCGCTCGCGCGCCAGTTGCAGGACGTGATCGGCGCCGCCCAGTCCAACGGCTTGCTGCCTCCCCAAACCACCGGTTCCGCGCACCCCGACGAGTCGCGCGCAGCCGGCCGCGACGGCGATTCCGCCGCTCGCCCCGACCGCGACAACAACCCCAACGACGCCGCACAGGCGAACGGTCCGGCCGCTT
>JABEEB010000240.1 GCA_012999515.1 Salifodinibacter halophilus
TGTGGATCCGCATGCAGCTGGCCGAATCGCCGCTGTTCCAGCAGATGAAGGCCGAGGGCAAGACCTCCAAGGCGCCGATCACCGAGAGCTTCTTCTCCAAGAACGGCAAGATCGCGCTGCTGGCCCTGCTCGGCGCCACCGCCGGCCAGGCCGTGGTCTGGTACGGCGGCCAGTTCTACTCGCTGTTCTTCCTCACAAAGACGCTCGGCATGGATCCCAACCAGGCCGACATCTTCATCGCCATCGCCCTGGCCCTGGCCACCGGCGGCTTCG
>JABEEB010000241.1 GCA_012999515.1 Salifodinibacter halophilus
TTTCCAGCCTCACCATCACCAAGGGGCCGAGCCTGCAGGCCAACGCCTCCGGCGGCATCGGCGGCGTGGTCGAAATGGAAACGCTCAAGGCCGACGATGTGCTGCGCGAAGGCCGCGACTGGGGCCTGCGCTTGCGCGGCGGCGTCTCCAACGCCAGCGCGCGCGACCTGCCCGCTTACGGCGACGCGCCGCGCAGCGACCGCAACGCGCTCGGCGGCGGCTTCGGCAACATCGCCATGGCCGGCCGCTGGGACCGCTTCGATCTGGTCGCCG
>JABEEB010000242.1 GCA_012999515.1 Salifodinibacter halophilus
CGCAGGTCAAGCCCTACGCGGGTCGGATCAAGGCCGGCGGCCTGCTCGGCTTCGGCTTCCCGACACTGCTGTACCTGGGCCTGCTGTACCTGATCTTCAAGCCCAAGAAGCAGTCCATGCACGGCGACGCGCGCTTCGCCACCGCCGGCGACCTGGACAAGAAGGACATGTTCAAGTCGACCCCGACTTCGGTCGTGGTCGGCAAGTTCAACGGCAAGCTGGTCCAGCTCAGCGGCCAGCAGTTCGTGATCCTGGCTGCGCCGACCCGCTCGG
>JABEEB010000243.1 GCA_012999515.1 Salifodinibacter halophilus
CGCGCTGGTGATCGGCGTGCTGGTGGTGCTGTTCGTGCCGGTGCCGGCGCCGGTGCTGGACTTCCTGCTGGTGGCCAACATCAGCGTGGCGCTGCTGATCCTGCTGGTGACCTTCTTCACCGAGACGCCGCTGAAGTTCTCGACCTTCCCGACCATCCTGCTGCTGTCCACGCTGTTCCGCCTGTCGCTCAACGTCTCGGCCACGCGCCTGATCCTGGAAGGCGCCGACGCCGGCCGGGTCATCAACGCGATCGGCGAGTTCGTGGTCGGCGG
>JABEEB010000244.1 GCA_012999515.1 Salifodinibacter halophilus
GGCGGTTCGACCGCGTGGCCGACCAGCGGCTCGACGATGCTGTCGAACTTGGACGGATGCGCGGTCGCCGCCACCGCCCACGGCCGTTCGTCGCCCTGGGCGCGCAGGGTCTCGAGCGCGCGCAGGCCGGTCGCGGTGTGCGGGCAGGGCACGATGCCGTAACGCGACGGCGCGGCGCGGATGGTGTCGACGATGGCGGCATCGTCCACGCCCTCGGCCTGGATCGCCGCGCGCAGTTCGGCGTCGTCGCGGTGCCAGTGGCGCAGGCGTTCG
>JABEEB010000245.1 GCA_012999515.1 Salifodinibacter halophilus
CGCAGATCGCCGCGCTGGCCAAGGGCTACAGCCACGTGTTCGGCCCCTCGACCACCTTCGGCAAGGACCTGATGCCGTGCGTGGCCGCGCTGCTCGGCGTGGCCCAGGTGTCGGACGTGATGGCGGTGGAAGCCAGCCACACCTTCAAGCGCCCGATCTACGCCGGCAACGCCATCGTCACCGTCGAAGCCCCGGCCGATCACACCGTGGTCGCGACCGTGCGCACCGCGTCGTGGCCGGAAGCGGCCAAGGGCGGCAGTGCGTCGGTGGAAG
>JABEEB010000246.1 GCA_012999515.1 Salifodinibacter halophilus
CTCGACTTCGCCGACGTGAAGACCGTCATGGAGCGCGGCGGCGTCGCCATGATCGGTCTCGGCGAGTCCGACTCCGAGTCCAAGGCCCAAGAGTCCGTCAAGTCCGCCCTCCGGTCGCCGCTTCTCGACGTGGACATCTCCGGCGCGAACTCCGCGCTCGTCAACGTCACCGGCGGCTCCGACATGAGCATCGAGGAGGCCGAGGGCGTCGTCGAAGAGATTTACGACCGCATCGACCCCGACGCGCGCATCATCTGGGGGACCTCCGTCGAC
>JABEEB010000247.1 GCA_012999515.1 Salifodinibacter halophilus
CGCTGTTGGGCCGCGTGTGCGACCCCGGCGTGACGGTGCGGTAGGCCTGCCGTGCGAGGCTCGGCGAGTCGTCTTCGCTCATGCGATACTGTTCGTTCGCCGAGAGGATAAATCGAGCGCCGGACGGCGGCGGCCGCGCCGGGGGCACGTCGCGTCCGGGCGAAACGCGGAGTTGCGGTCGCGGCGCGTCGATTGTCGCGCCCCGACTATTCGAGGTGGACCGCGGGCCGGAACGGAATCGCCTTCGAGGCGCGGTCGGCGGGGTCGACGAT
>JABEEB010000248.1 GCA_012999515.1 Salifodinibacter halophilus
TAATCAGCAAGAACATCGAGAGGAACCACGACAAATACGTGGCAATGGGTTCGCCCGGTGAGGTCGCCGAGGACCGAGTCTAAGCTAAAATCCGTTTTCCCGACCGTGGTTGATTACGCTTCGTAACTGTTTGAGCGTCGGCTTCATCGACATACGATTCTCGCAGTCCAAGAGGAAGTTTCGGAAATAGCGATGCCAACTAACGTATAGTTCGTCTTTCAGCCACAGGGAATTGTATTTCACATCCGAATGGAGGCCACGAATTATCTTGG
>JABEEB010000249.1 GCA_012999515.1 Salifodinibacter halophilus
TCCAGCTGCATGGGCTGGAGAAGCGCCTGGGCGAGCGCGGCTTGAAGCTGGCGCTGAGCGAGGCGGCGTTGACCTTGATCGGCAACGTCGGTTTCGACCCGGTCTACGGCGCGCGGCCGCTCAAGCGTGCGGTGCAGCAGCAGATCGAGAATCCGCTGGCGCAGAAGATCCTCAGCGGCGAGTTCGTCAGCGGCGATACGATCCGGGTGGATGCCGCGGGCGGGCATCTGGTGTTCGCCAAGGGTTGAGGCGCGGGGTACATCGGAACGACG
>JABEEB010000250.1 GCA_012999515.1 Salifodinibacter halophilus
CTTCTCGCCGGAGGTGGCGCGCGAGGCGTTGCGGGCCGGAGCGGACATCATCAACGACACCTCTGGGCTGCGCGATCCCCGCCTCATCGAGGAGATAGCCGCCGCCGGAGCGTACGTGGTGCTGATGCACATCGCCGGTCCCCCGCGTACCTGGCGCCCGTTCCGACACTACTCGGACGTGACGGCCGAGGTCGCGGAGTTCCTGGAGGAGCGCGTGGAGGCCGCCGCAGAAGGGGGCATCGAGCGGGAGAAGATACTCCTTGACCCCGGCC
>JABEEB010000251.1 GCA_012999515.1 Salifodinibacter halophilus
CAGCATCGCCCGTTGGTACAGCTCCGCTTCCTCTACCCGCAGCACGCCGGCCGGGAAATCGGGAAACAGCGGCCGCAGCGTGCGGTGCGCGCCGGTCATCTTGGCCAGCGCCGGGCGCAGTTCGCGCAAGCATTGCGCCAGTTGCGCGGGCGATTGGGTGTGCAGGCGCTCCAGCGCCTGCGGGGTCAGCGCGAAGCCGAGTTGCTCCAGCTCGCGCTGCACCATCGCCACTTGCACCGCGCTGGCACCGCCGTCGCCGGGCTTGAGCTGGA
>JABEEB010000252.1 GCA_012999515.1 Salifodinibacter halophilus
CGGCGTCTTCGAGCGCGCCGACTACCTCAACGTCAACGCGCCCCGACCCGGCACCGAAGTTGATGAGATCGCGGTGACGACGCCGACGCGCGGCTACGATATGAGCGTGGAGCGCGCGGGCGAACATCTGCGCCTCCACGACGAGATGTGGGATCGCATCGACGGCGGGGTCGTTGTGGGCGAACCCGCGGACAGCGGCCTCCGCGCGGTCGTCGAGGGCAAGACGAGCGTGTCGCCGCTCACCGCGCCGCACACGACCGAGCACCACGAAG
>JABEEB010000253.1 GCA_012999515.1 Salifodinibacter halophilus
CGACAGCGGCGAGCTGGCAGTCATCTACGGCCGTCGGCGTCTGGGAAAGACCCAACTCGTTCAACACTCGCTCCGCGATCGGGACGACGCCGTCGTCTATCAGGGCACAGAGACTACTGCACAGCTCCAACTCGACGAGTTCGTCGACGTTGCCGCCGAGACGTTCCCTGGCATCACGAACATCAAGCGGGACTGGGAGGCACTCCTCGGCTATCTCGGTGACCAGAACGCGGTCGTCGTCTTAGACGAATTCCCCTATCTCATCGACGCTG
>JABEEB010000254.1 GCA_012999515.1 Salifodinibacter halophilus
CGGCGGCCGTCGCCGTAGTCCGGCGGGCCGGCGAGCAGCCGTTCCAGGCCGTTGACGCCGCCGCCGTACATGCCCTGGTAGTTGTGCGGGCCGGCCGAGGACACCGCGACCTTGTAGACATCCGGCCGGTGCAGCATCGCCCGGGTGGAGACGTAGCCGCCGAAGGAATGGCCGTAAACGCCGACGCGGCCGAGGTCGATGCCGGGAAAACGCTGCGCGAGTTGCTCGATCGCGGCGACATGGTCGTCGATCTGCGGATCGGCGAAATCGCC
>JABEEB010000255.1 GCA_012999515.1 Salifodinibacter halophilus
GCCGCGCAAGATCAAGACCGTGTGGGGACGAGGCTATCTGTTCAGCCCGATCGCCTGGGAGGACTGAATGCTCTCGATGCTGGTCCGGCTGTACCTCACCGTGGCCGGGCTGCTGCTGTGCTCGATCCTGGTGGTGCAGCAGGTGTTCCCCTACCTGTTCCCGGACCAGTACTCCGCCTCGGTGCGGCACGAGTTCGTCGGCGAGCTGACCCTGCTGCGCGAGCGCCTGGGCGAGGCCACCGGCGCCGAGCTGGAACGGCGCCTGGGCGAAC
>JABEEB010000256.1 GCA_012999515.1 Salifodinibacter halophilus
TGCGCGCCTGCCATTGCTTCGGCCCGGTCTTGTGCACCGACTCGCCGGCGCTGTCGACCGCGACGGTCACCGGCATGTCCTGCACGGTGAATTCGTAGATCGCCTCCATGCCGAGGTCGGCGAAACCGACCACGCGCGAGGCCTTGATCGCCTTCGACACCAGGTAGGCCGCACCGCCGACCGCCATCAGGTAGACCGACTGGTGCTTCTGGATCGCCTCGATCGCGGTCGGGCCGCGCTCGGCCTGCTCGGCATGGTCGGCAAGGCCGAG
>JABEEB010000257.1 GCA_012999515.1 Salifodinibacter halophilus
TCGATGGCGAAGGCCTTGGCTTCGTCGTATGTCTCGCCGTGCAGGCGCACGGTCGCGCCCCAGTGGGCGACGCCGGCGATCTTGGTCTGCGGCGCGCAGCGCGGCATCACCGTGATCGCGTTCACGCCCAGACGGTAGGCGGCCCAGGCCAGGCCTTGGGCGTGGTTGCCGGCGGAGGCGGCGATCACCGGGCGGTGGTCGCCGCGTTCGCGCGCGGCCAGCAGCGCGTTGAGCGCGCCGCGCACCTTGTAGGAACCGGTGCGTTGCAGGT
>JABEEB010000258.1 GCA_012999515.1 Salifodinibacter halophilus
GCGAACGCGGCGGCCGCGGGCAGCGCCAGCGCGGCGGCGCACAACAGGGACAGCGAGGTGAGCTTCATGGCGGTTCTCCGGCGTGGTGCGTTGGGAAAGGCCGGCCGAGAGTGCCACCCGCTGCGCGCGCGATCTTGCGACCACCTCGGCAGTTCGCCGCGGGCGCGCGCGCACCGCGAGCGATCTTCAACCGCGATCACGCGCGCAATGAGGCTTGCGCGCTAGGAAATCGTAAGCGGGCGAGATGCCGTGCCGCACGCGGCCGAATTCG
>JABEEB010000259.1 GCA_012999515.1 Salifodinibacter halophilus
GACCCGGAAGTGACCCGCTTCTTCATGACCATCCCCGAAGCCTGCCAGCTGATCCTGCAGGCCTCGGCGATCGGCACCCATGAGGCGATCTACACCCTGGACATGGGCGAGCCGGTGCCGATCCGCCTGCTGGCCGAGCAGATGATCCGCCTGGCCGGCAAGCAGCCGGGACGCGACGTGGCCATCGTCTACACCGGCCTGCGCCCTGGCGAAAAGCTGCACGAGACCTTGTTCCACGCCGACGAGCGCTACCGCCCGACGGTGCATCCCA
>JABEEB010000260.1 GCA_012999515.1 Salifodinibacter halophilus
CGGCGATCATCGACCCCAACGATCGCCGCGGGCTCAAGAACGCCTATCTGGCCGGCCTGCGCGATCGCGCGTTCGCACAAAGCCTGGCCAGGCACGACGTCGAACGCGGCACCGTGCTCGACCTGGGCTGCGGCACGGCAAGCGCCTCACATCCGCTGCTGCGCGCGGGCCATCGCGTGCTCGGCCTGGACATTTCTCTGCAGCTGTTGCGCCACGCGCGCAACCGCTGCGGCGACCGCGATTGTCTGTTCGCCGCCGTCGACGGCCGCCA
>JABEEB010000261.1 GCA_012999515.1 Salifodinibacter halophilus
CTCGTTCACTGTGTAGAGCCGCTGAGAATTGTCCCACGGTTGCGGATGCGAGATATCGAAGAAACCGACTGTCGTGCCGCCATCTGTCCGGATATCGTCATCAACCGTCCAGTCTTCATCTTCGTCGTCTTCTGGCTGTTTGTTGTGGGGCTCGTTTTTCTCATCCTCGGCGAACGCGTCGGCAACGCGTTCGTCGAGGATTTCGTCGGCGTTCTCTGGCCGGTCTGGCCTCTCGGTACGCGGAATCGCGTACGAGAGGCCGAGATCAGAC
>JABEEB010000262.1 GCA_012999515.1 Salifodinibacter halophilus
TAGACCGGGTGGTTCCGGTCGCGTTCGTCGAGGCGGGCGTGATCGGCGTCGTCGAGCTTCCAGTCGAACAGCTCGCGATTCTGCTCGACGTGCTCGGGCGAGGAGGATTTCGGGAGGGCGACAACGTCGTTCTCGACGGCCCACTTGAGCACGATCTGCGCGGGCGACTTCTCGTACGTCTCGGCGAGGTCCTGGACGACCTCGTCCGCAAAAACCTCGGTGCGCGCGAGCGGCGCGGCGGCTTCGATCACAGTGTCACTCGAACGGCAG
>JABEEB010000263.1 GCA_012999515.1 Salifodinibacter halophilus
GGTCGTCCAGAGAGGTGACTTCGTCCGGGAGGCTGGTGATGGGAATCCCGGAGCCGGCCTCGTCGCAGTCGCGCAGGTGAACGCTGAAGTCGTCGCTGGACATCGTGTACATGGTCAGCACGCTCAGTTCGCCGGCTTCATTGAAACAATTTGTGAGTGCGACAAGCGAGCGCGGGGCGTCAGAGAACCCGGAAGACGCGAACCGTGTCGCGCTTGCCCGGTTCGCAGAGCAGTTGCGCGAGGCCGAGGTCGGAGAACTCGTCTTTCCAG
>JABEEB010000264.1 GCA_012999515.1 Salifodinibacter halophilus
CGCACCGCGGCGATCGGCTTGCGCTTGTTCAGCGTGGTCTTGCGCTTTTTCGCCTGGCTGATGAGATTTTCGAGTTCTTTCACGGACAACGCAGAGATATCGATCGTCATGGGGCCTCCGGGAGTATGGTCGGAATAACGGCCAGTCCCTGGCACGCGGCAGCATAGTAAGGGCAGCGTCGCACGGCGTAAATGCCACGACGGTATATCCCCCGCATATTTAACAGGCCGCGGCGGTAATCGGCGGGGGCGGCGCGGGGCAGGCGGCGGG
>JABEEB010000265.1 GCA_012999515.1 Salifodinibacter halophilus
GTACTTGCCGCTGCTGGCCTTCTGGATGCGCTGGCCGTGCACTTCCAGGCCTTCCACGTCCTTGGCCTGGGGAGCCGGGGCGGGAGCGGGCGCGGCGAAGCCGGGCAGGCTGATGACGAGGGCGAGCGCGCCGGCGAGCGGCGACACGACGAACTTCGTGGTCGACATGAGAATCTCTGGGGGACAGGAAAAGGCGGCGGCCCAGGGGCCGCGTCAGGCCGCGATACTAATGAGATGGATTCTCATTTGCAACGAAAATTGAACGGGGAG
>JABEEB010000266.1 GCA_012999515.1 Salifodinibacter halophilus
GGCGATAACCAGCGTTCTAGCTCCTTCAACGGCATCTGCTTGCGTGCCGCCAGCGATTCGACTTGGTCGCGACCGATCTTGCCGGTGGAGAAATATTTCGAACGCGGATGCGAGAAATACCAACCGGAGACCGCCGCCGAGGGCCACATGGCGTAGCTGTCGGTCAGCTCGATACCCGTCTTGGCCGTGGCATCCAGCAGCCGGAAGAGCGTGGCTTTTTCGGTATGGTCCGGACAGGCGGGATAGCCCGGGGCAGGGCGAATGCCCTGG
>JABEEB010000267.1 GCA_012999515.1 Salifodinibacter halophilus
TTCAGCTCGGCTTGATCGTCGCCAGTTGCTGTGTAGATATCAGCGGCGTCTTGGTATAGCGAAACGATGGTTGCGTCGGCAATGAGGACGTCTCGAAAGCGTTCGAGACGCCCGTTCAAGTCGGCTCGTCCGGTGTCGAGATTCTCGATGGCGTCATCGAGAATCTCTCGAAGCAAGGCGACAAATCCTGGTTCGAACCAGTCGTGGAACGCCGCATAAGAGAGTTCGTCGCAGTCAGCCATTTCGACGTAGCGTTCGAGAAACGCCTGG
>JABEEB010000268.1 GCA_012999515.1 Salifodinibacter halophilus
CGCACATCGCCCACCACCCGCGCACGCATCACCGGGAGTTTTACGTGGCGACGGACGGGTCGTTCGCCCCCGACGGCGGGGGCCTCGGCGTCATCATCGAGACGGGGAGCGGCGAGCGCGTCGCACGCCTCGCCGTCCCGGACCCGGCTCCGGACAACAACGTCGCGGAGTACCGCGCGCTCCACCTCGGGTTGGACGTGCTCGCACACCGCGCGCCGGCGGACGCGAACGTCGGCGTCCTCGTCGATCACAGCGCCCTCGCGGGCGACG
>JABEEB010000269.1 GCA_012999515.1 Salifodinibacter halophilus
TGAGCGCGCCATGGCCTTCTCGACGCTGTTCATCCGCCGCCCGGTCGCCACCTGCCTGCTGATGGCGGCGGTGGCCTTGCTCGGCGTGCTCGGCTATCGCCAGTTGCCGGTGTCGGCGCTGCCGGAGATCGATGCGCCCAGCCTGATCGTCACCTCCCAATACCCCGGCGCCAGCGCGCCGACGATGGCGGCGCTGGTGACCACGCCGCTGGAGCGCCAGTTCGGCCAGATCGCCGGGTTGGCGATGATGACGTCCGACTCCTCGGCGGG
>JABEEB010000270.1 GCA_012999515.1 Salifodinibacter halophilus
GATCTGTACGCGATCAACACCGTGCCGGTGCTGGCCGAGAACTTCCCGTGGGAGCGCTACAGCTCGGTCGACGTGTTCCTGCGCTATCGCGACCCGGCCAACAAGATCAACCAGAACGATCTGGTGCGCCTGACCAAGGACTCGCCGTCCGGCGCGGGGAAGATGTTCGTGATGGACGCCAGCAAGACCGGTTATGAGGTGCGCATCGTCTATCACGGCCTGAGCGGCGGCGACACCGTGCGCGACTGGGCGCCGCTGGACGAGCCGCAG
>JABEEB010000271.1 GCA_012999515.1 Salifodinibacter halophilus
CCAGCGCGCCGGCTACCGCACCCTCAGCGATGCGCCGGCCGCGGCGCCGACGCCGCCCGCGGCGATCCGGGTCGTGCCGGATCCGACCATGCCGCTGGGCGAATGGAACGCGCTGCTGCGCGGGCTGGAATTGCAGGTGGTCGAAGGTCCCAACGCCGTAGGCGCGTATCTGCTCGCGCCCGCCGCGCCGACGCAGGCGCAGGCCGCGCAGTTGTTGCAGCGGCTGCGCAGCGCGCCGGGCATCCGCCTGGCCGAATCCGTCGCTGCGCG
>JABEEB010000272.1 GCA_012999515.1 Salifodinibacter halophilus
AACGGCTGCTCGATGGATGGAGTTGGTTGCAGGAAACGTTGCAACCGTAAAACATCGAGCGTAGGTCTGTCTGTTGTGTGTGGAAGCCAAGTACTGCCAACAGACACACCGAGAGAATCGGTAACGATGCAGGCATGACCTGCGTCGTTGGGTAGTCGTCAACCTGCCCCCTGATGCAACCCCAAGTCAAGGAAGGAGGACGAAGTCCGTTTGCACTTCTGGGGAGTTGCAAGCCCCCACTTCAAGCGTTAGCTAAGTGGGGGTAGTTGA
>JABEEB010000273.1 GCA_012999515.1 Salifodinibacter halophilus
CGCTTCCAGCGCCGGGAAGTGCGGCAAGTCCTGTTCGAGCATGCGGATCGGTTCGGCCGGACGCTGCAACGGCGCTGCGACGGCGACCGCGGCGGGCGCGACTGCGCTGCGAAGCCCCGTCGGCGCGACCGGCTCGGCGACCGCGCTCGCGCCGGCGAACTTGGCTGCGGCGACCGCGCCGTGCTTCTCGGCAAAGTAGCGCGCCAGCGACTCGATGTTGAAGTTCTCGAACAACAGCGTCTTGGGCAGGACGCCGAAATCGCCTTCCAG
>JABEEB010000274.1 GCA_012999515.1 Salifodinibacter halophilus
CAACTCTCACGCGCTACCGCCGAGGGCGACATCGAAGGCCGGTCAGCAGTCGCTGCACTCACCAACGACACTCAGTTGATACAGAAATTGGATGGGCGGACAGCCAGTTCGTTCAATCCAGATAACGTCGTGTTCCCCGACTACGACGCCACCCAGATTCGAGCCATCCTCGAGCATCGAGAAGATGCGTTCCGCGATGGCGTCCTCTCCGGCGATGTGATACCGCTTGCCGCCGCGTTCGCTGCTCAAGACGAGGGTGACGCTCGAAAG
>JABEEB010000275.1 GCA_012999515.1 Salifodinibacter halophilus
CCCACGAATACGACGGCCAGGGCCGCCGCATCGCCACCACGAACGCGCACGGTTCGCGCGACACGATGCGTTACGACCGCAACGGGCGCCTGCTCGAAACGGTTAAGGACGCCGATGGCCTTGCCATCCGCACCCAATACGTCTGGGACGCCGCCGGCCAGCAGCTTTCGGTCACCGAGGCGGCCGGCAGCGCCAGCGCCCGCACCACGGTCTACGCCTACGACGGCCTCGGCCGCCGCATCGCCGAAACCGTCGCGGCCGGCAGCCTG
>JABEEB010000276.1 GCA_012999515.1 Salifodinibacter halophilus
CTTGGTCCAGAAGAAGAACAGATCGCGCCAGAGCGTGTCGCGGGTGCGCAGCCAGCGCCATTCGACGAAGGCCAGCCAACTGGCCAGGCCGATGGTGAAGGCCGGGAACAGAATGTGGAAAGAGATGACGAAGCCGAACTGGATCCGCGACAGCAGCAGGGCGTCCACGCGTTTTTGCCTCCACGGCGCGGTGTACGCCGTCGGGTTCATTTTTGCGCCGCAGCATGCGCCGCGCGCGACGGGTTCGTGGGAGCACTTAAACCGCAAAG
>JABEEB010000277.1 GCA_012999515.1 Salifodinibacter halophilus
CGATGACGGCGGCACCGTTGGCCGGAGCCGAACTGGTCACCGAGTTGCCAGACAGCAGGGTCCAGACGCCTTCGGCGGCCGAGTAGCTCAGCGAATAGCTGGCATTGGTCGGCAAGTCGATCTGGCTGACGCCGGCGTCGACTCCGGAGGCGTCCAGATGCGAGGCCCATTGGGCCCGGGTGGTGATATTGACGCGCGCGCCGTTGCGCGGTGCGGACGGAAGGATGACCGTGCGCACCCAGTCGTGGTCGCGCATGGAGAAATCGATC
>JABEEB010000278.1 GCA_012999515.1 Salifodinibacter halophilus
TTGGCTTTGAAGCGTCGCCTTCAGCCTCGACTGTATAATCATTCATTCGTGCATCTTCCGGCTGAACTGGGTGGGCATACTTTCAACACCCTGCTTCTTCAGCAACTCTACAAAGTCACTGTTTCGAAGCAGCTGTTTGAACGCCTGCACCAAGAAGAGCACCGTTTCATTGGCGAACTCTGCGCGCTGAATGACAATGCGGTGCTTCTCCGCCTCTTCGGCGAACATCCGTCTCGCTTGCGAAAGGGTGAGGGGCTTCTTCTTGGCAG
>JABEEB010000279.1 GCA_012999515.1 Salifodinibacter halophilus
CTTTCAGAAAGAGGTGCGGGTCAGCCGCTTCAGAGCGTGATGAGGTCCACGTCGATGATGCGGTCGTCGGCGAGGAGTTTCTCGCGGACGCTCTCCGGCACGTCGTCGTCGAGGTTGTAGACGGTCAGCGCCTCGCCGCCGGCCTTCGCGCGGCGGGCGTTGAACATCCCGGCGATGTTCACGTCGTTCTCGCCGAGGACGGTCCCGATGAAGCCGATGACGCCCGGCTTGTCGTAGTTGCGGGCGACGAGCATCTGGCCGTACGGGAT
>JABEEB010000280.1 GCA_012999515.1 Salifodinibacter halophilus
CTGCCGCCGAGCGCGCCGACCAGGCCGGCGGCGGCCATCGAGCAGGCCACGCCGACCTCGCCCTGGCAGCCGACTTCGGCGCCGCTGATCGAGGCGTTTTCCTTGTACAAGATGCCGACCGCGGCCGCGGTCAGCAGGAAATCGCGCACGCCCTGCAGGTTGGCGCCGGGGCAGAAGCGGTCGTAGTAGTGCAGCACCGCCGGGATGATGCCGGCCGCGCCGTTGGTCGGCGCGGTCACCACGCGGCCGCCGGCGGCGTTTTCTTCGTT
>JABEEB010000281.1 GCA_012999515.1 Salifodinibacter halophilus
CGCCAGCCTGCGCTACATCCCGCACAACGACGTGTGGCGCCCGTGCGACGCGGTCGAATCGGCGGCGGCGTGGAAGGCGGCGATCACCCGCCTGGACGGCCCGAGCTGCCTGGTGTTCTCGCGCCAGAACCTGCCGCACCAGCCGCGCGACGCGCAGCAGGTCGCGCAGATCGAGCGCGGCGGCTACGTGCTGCGCGACAGCGACGGCGCGCCGGAGGTGATCTTGCTGGCGACCGGTTCGGAAATCGGCCTGGCCACCCAGGCCGCCG
>JABEEB010000282.1 GCA_012999515.1 Salifodinibacter halophilus
AAGCCCGTGACGGTGGTCGACGGCCTCGACCTCCCGGCCGATGAACTGGACGCCCTCGCATCGACGCTGAAGCGACGGCTCGCGGTCGGCGGGACCGTGACCGACGGACGCATCGAACTGCAGGGCGAACACGGCGAGCGCCTCGAAGCCGCGCTCCGCGACGAGGGCTTCGACGTCGAGCGCTGAGCTTGTTTTTTCATCCGCCCGATAGCTCTCGCGGCCGAAAGAGACGGATAACTGACACGGCAACCGATGAGCCGAGCGGCCGG
>JABEEB010000283.1 GCA_012999515.1 Salifodinibacter halophilus
CGAGCATGGGTGCCGGTATGGGGATGCGTGGCGGGAAGAACCGCAGATTATCGCGTCGCGCGGGCTTTTTCGCGAATCGCCGCGTCCGCGCGCGCGGACGCGGCCGGCGCGGCGCGGCATTTCGTTGCAGAATGCACGCCATCCCCCGGATCGGATCTGCGAGCCTGCCGCCCTATGTCGACGCCCTCCCCCGCACCGCGCCGTTCCTTCGACCTCGCCGCCTGGGTTCCGTCGGGCAAGGCCTGGCTGTGGGTCGTGGGCGCTTTCGC
>JABEEB010000284.1 GCA_012999515.1 Salifodinibacter halophilus
CTGAGGTTGAGCATATACGTGTTCATGAGGTCGGTCGCGAGACCGAAGACGAGCACGAGCCCGATGCTCGCGAGCAGTTCGATCACGAAGGCGTAGGCCACGACGGCCATGACGGCCATCGCGACGATCGACGTGACGGTCATCGTCACACCGGTCTTCATCGCACGGTCGACGCTCTCGTAGAAGCTCCCCGAGCGCCTGAGTACGTGGTTCGTGAGGAGGATGTCGGAGTCGACCGAATACCCGATGAGCATCAGGAGCGCAGCGAC
>JABEEB010000285.1 GCA_012999515.1 Salifodinibacter halophilus
CGCATCCAGCCGCAAGTGCGGCGGCGCGCGCGCATCGACCGCTCGCACGAGGCGCTGTGGGGCCATTCGCTCGGCGGACTGTTCGCGCTGGACCTGCTCTACACCCGCGGCGATGCGTTCGCGCAGTGGTTTTCCGCCAGCCCGTCGCTGTGGTGGGACGGCGGGCGCGAGCTGGGCGAACCCGAGCAGCGCTTCCTGCGCGAACCGTTGCGGCGGCCCGCGCAAGTGACGATCTTGCAGGGCGGACGCGAGCGCGATGCACGCGCGCC
>JABEEB010000286.1 GCA_012999515.1 Salifodinibacter halophilus
GCTGCAGTGATGCATCGATTCCGATGCCTCTCGCCAGCCCTCGTGTTTGAACAGGACGACTGCATACTCCCCTTCTTGCTTCAGGTCGAAGCAGATCTTGGTGCCGATCCAGTCCTGCGGACCCGCGGCGACTTGCCACGACACGCGCTTGTTGCGATCCAGTTCGAGCACCTTCATCTCGAACGCGCCGATTTCCTTGTCGCCGGCGTAGAACCGGAACGTGAGCGAACGACCGACCTCGCTTTCGCCTTCGACCGTGGTCGTCCACC
>JABEEB010000287.1 GCA_012999515.1 Salifodinibacter halophilus
CGTGGCGCCCGCACCGATGCGGGCGCCGCGAACCTCGTCGACGAGGACGAGATCAAGGGCTACTTCGCCGCAATGTTGCTCGCCGGCAGTCTTGCCGTCGCGACAAACAAACTGGGGAACATCTACGGCATCGCGGCCCTCAACACCGTGAGCACGGTGCTCATCTTCGGAGCCGCGTTCCTCGTGAGCGGCGCCGTCGTTCTCGCTGCCGTCTGCCGCCTCCGCAGTAACGCATCCAGCACGTGGTGCCGGCTCACCACATCCTAACC
>JABEEB010000288.1 GCA_012999515.1 Salifodinibacter halophilus
GTGGGATAGTCCGTTTTGGCTAGAGGGTTTGGGTTGAGGTTTGGTGGATACGCGGGCGTGTGGTTGGGGGCGCCGGCGGTTGTTGGTTCGCGTTCGCGGCTTGCGCCGTTCCTACAGGTAGCCCATGTAGGAGCGGCGCGAGCCGCGACCGCGAATCTTCAGTTGCGACGAAACCCGCCCGAAACCGGTGACTCGGCTACCGTCCGCCGCCGTACCCTCGCAGTTCGGGGCTTCGGCCAATCCCCGCAATGGCGCCAGATGCTGCAAAG
>JABEEB010000289.1 GCA_012999515.1 Salifodinibacter halophilus
TCGCCCTGCACGGTCAGGGTGCCGATGGAATTGCCCGGCGACACCGCGCCTTCGACGCGCACGTTGCCGACGATGCGGCCGCTGCCGCCGAGGCCGGCGCCGGCGTGCACCGGCAGTTGCGCAGTGGTCAGCGTGCCGTTGACCACCAGGGTGCCGCCGTCGACCTGCGCGGCGTAGGTGTTGTTGCCGGTCAGTTCCAGCACGCCTTCCTTGACGTGCAACCCGCCGAAGGCGTTGTTGCCGCTCAGGCGCAGCCAGCCGATGCCGG
>JABEEB010000290.1 GCA_012999515.1 Salifodinibacter halophilus
CCCGGCGGCGGTGATGCGCAGCAGGCGCTGGCGCGCGTCCTCGCCCGGCGCAGATTCGACCCAGCCGGCCGCGCTCAGCGGCTTGAGGTCGCGGCTGAGAGTACTGCGGTCCATGCCCAGCTCGTGCGCGATCTCGCCCAGCGGCCGGCCGCGGCCGCCGGTGCGGCGCAGGATCGAGTACTGGTTGAGGTTGACGCCGGCCGGCGCCAGCGCCTGGTCGTAGCGCTGGCTCATCAGCCGCGACAGTTTGCGCATGCGGAAGCAGGTG
>JABEEB010000291.1 GCA_012999515.1 Salifodinibacter halophilus
CTGTACCGACTCGCGGACGAGTACGGGCTCTACCTGCAGGACGAAGTCTGCGTCGAGTCCCACTGGTGGCAGGGACTGCTCGCCAACACCGAAGTCTACCACGACCAGGCGGTCGCGCAGTTCCGCCGAATGGTGCTTCGAGACCGCAACCACGCCTCGGTCTTCAGTTGGTCGACCGGCAACGAGGCGGGGACCGGTGCCGAGCACATCGAAATGGCGTCGCTCGCGGCCGACTCTGACGAGTTCATCCCCGGGGATACCGCCGATG
>JABEEB010000292.1 GCA_012999515.1 Salifodinibacter halophilus
TGCCGGGTTATCTGGCCGATCCGCAAAGCCGCGCCCTGGCCGAACTGAGCGACGAATGCCTGCGGCGCCTGCCCGAGATCCTGCGCGGTGGCCTGCTTGCCACCGACGTGCTGTTCCCGAACGGTTCGATGGACAAGGTCGCCGGGCTCTATCGCGACAACGCCACCGCCGACACCTTCAACGATTTGGTCGCCGAGGCGGTGGCCGCCTACGTGTGCCGCCGGCGCGAGCGCGATCCTTCGTTCCGCCTGCGACTGCTGGAGATCGG
>JABEEB010000293.1 GCA_012999515.1 Salifodinibacter halophilus
CCGAAAGCGTCGCGGTGCGGCGCCAACGCCTGGACGCCGCGCTGGACGCGCAACTGGCGCTGATCGAAATCCAGCGCCTCACCGGCGAGCCCTTCCTCGCCGCCAACACCGCCCCCGCAGGAGCCACGCCATGAAGCCCGAACTGTTGATCGCCGCGGGCCTGCTGGCCCTGACCCTGAGCGCCTGCGGCGGCGCGGAAAAAAATCCCGCCGCGCCGGCCGCCGCCGCGCAAGGCAAGGACGACCACGCCGGCGAAGGCCATGCCGAC
>JABEEB010000294.1 GCA_012999515.1 Salifodinibacter halophilus
CCAGTCGCCGCGGGCGACGCCGGCGGCGTAGGCCTGCGACGGCGTCGTCGCCGCGTCGTTGCGCAAGTTCGCGCTCACGGCCGCAGCACGCGGCCGCCGGCCGACATCAGCCGCACCGGCACCTGTTCCTGGTAGCCGTCCGACCAGGCGTCCACCGCCGCCGGTAGCTTGCCGGTCCAGGCCGGGTCGGAGCTGTAGTAGCGCAGTTCGGCGTGGCCTTGCTTGTCCTCGCCGCGGATCGCCGCCCATTGGCGGCCGTCGGCGGCCT
>JABEEB010000295.1 GCA_012999515.1 Salifodinibacter halophilus
CGGTTGTCTGTGGCGAGCTCGGGGCGGCGGGGGGAGCTAAGAGCTAAGAGCGAAGGCGACAGCAACGGACGCAAACAAAAACCCCTTCCTTGCGGAAGGGGTTTTGTCGTTGCGGCGGCGGTGCGGAGGGATCAGACGATCGCGATCGTCTTTTCCTTCTGCTCCTTGAGCCGCTTCTCGAGGTAGTGGATGTTCATGCCGCCTTGCTGGAAGCCGGCGTCCGACAGGATGCGCTGCTGCAGCGGGATGTTGGTCTTGATGCCGTCCA
>JABEEB010000296.1 GCA_012999515.1 Salifodinibacter halophilus
CGAGACGGGCACGCGCTCGTGGCCCGGCATCGACTCGATCGGGACGCGCTCGTCGGTCGTCGCGTCGACGAACACCGGCGCGATCAGGTCGCTCGCATCAAGACTCGTCTCGCTCACCAGCCCGCGGACGCCGTCTTGACGGAGCCGTCGGGGCCGTCGCGTCATGTCCATACGCACACGTGGGTGCCCGTCCGCTTATGGCTCCCGGAGCCACCGCAACCCGATTCGATATCGCATAATACGATTTATGTCGTCCCGGCTGGCGGAC
>JABEEB010000297.1 GCA_012999515.1 Salifodinibacter halophilus
GGTTTCAAGACCGGCACCAACAACGAAGAAGTCTCGGCCGGGCCTAACGCGCGCATCTACGTACTCGATTCGGTCCAGGACGTGACCGCGAAGGTGCAGTCCGCGCTCGCCGCCGCCGCCGACCCGGCCGCGCGCATGGCCGCGCTGTTCCCGGGCCGCACGCCGGGCAACGACGGCCGCTACAACCCGAACATCCCGTTCAACACCGGCAACAACGACGGCATTCCCAACGGCGTGCTGATCAAGGACCGCCGCATCTGGTCGACGC
>JABEEB010000298.1 GCA_012999515.1 Salifodinibacter halophilus
GCACCCTAGTTTCAGAGAGAAGGAAGGACGCCCATAGCCACGCCGCGAGCATAGCCCGGCCGTCGCGCTGCGCCTAGACCGCCGGTCAGGCGGCAGCGGCTTCGGCGCGCGCCGACTGCCGTTTCAGCAAGGCGATGGTCAGCACCAGCAGCGTCATCGGCACCAGCGACAGATAGAACGCGCCGCCGCCGATGCGCGCGAACAACTGGCCGGTGATGAACGAACCGGTGGTGCCGCCGAGCGCGGAGAACACCACGATCAGCCCGG
>JABEEB010000299.1 GCA_012999515.1 Salifodinibacter halophilus
GGACCGCGCGCTGGTGCTCGGCGCGGTGATCGGCGGCGCCACCTTCGGCGACAACCTGTCGGTGATATCCGACACCGCCATCGTCGCCAGCCGTACGCAGGGCTGCACGATGCGGGAGAAATTCCGCGAGAACCTCAAGCTGGCGCTGCCGGCGGCGCTGGCGACCCTGGTGCTGCTCGGCTTCCTCGGCGAAACCGCGCCGGTGCAGACGCCCGATCCGGTCTCGCCGTGGCTGATCCTGCCGTACCTGATCGTGCTCGGCCTGGC
>JABEEB010000300.1 GCA_012999515.1 Salifodinibacter halophilus
CAAAGGAAACCCGTATGAAACGCCTGCTTTCGCAAGGTTCGCGTCCGCAGTCCGCGCGTTCGCCGGCTGCGCATCCGCACGTTCCGCGGCGCCGGTTCGCTGCGTTGTCGGCCGCGGTATTGGCTGCGGCGTTGCTCGCCGGTTGCGCCAGTTCGGGCCCCAAGCTCGACGATGCCCAACGCCTGGCGCTGTATCGCGAACACGCCGGCGCGCCGGTCGATCGCTTCCAGTATTTCGGCAGCATCGACGGCTGGACGCCGCTGGGCG
>JABEEB010000301.1 GCA_012999515.1 Salifodinibacter halophilus
TCGGCGCTGACGCCGATCACCAGTTCGTCGTGGCCGGTGTAGCGGCGCAGGAAGGCGTGGAAGCCCGCCAGCAGCACGTCTTCGACCGCCAAACCACGTTCTTGCGCGCGCCGGCGCAGGCGCGCGCCGAGTTCGCCGTCGATGGCGAAGGCGTGGCGCGCCGCGGTGTAGGTGTGCACCGCCGGGCGCGGCCGGTTCAGCGGCAGCTCCAGCGCCTGCAGGCGGTCGTGCAACTGCTGCTTCCAGTAACGCAGGCCGGTGTCGACG
>JABEEB010000302.1 GCA_012999515.1 Salifodinibacter halophilus
GCCTCGTCATCGCGGGCGGCTACGACCGCGTCGTCGACTGAGGCAACGCTCACGCAACGCAGAACCCTTATTCGCGCGGCCGCCGACGCTCCAATATGCGTATCGCCCTACTCGGCGGCACGGGAGACATCGGCGAAGGCCTCGCGCTCCGCTGGGCCTACGATACCGACCACGAGATCCTCATCGGCTCGCGCGACCCCGAGAAGGCCCGCGCGAAGGCCGAGGAGTACGAGACCGAACTCGACAGCCGCGGCCTCGAACGCACCG
>JABEEB010000303.1 GCA_012999515.1 Salifodinibacter halophilus
CGGCGCGGCGCCAGTTCAGCGCGCAGCCACGGCGCGTTAGCGATCCAGTCAGCGGCGCGGCAGATTCAGCGCGAGAGGGTGAACTTACCGAAGGCCACGCCCAGATCCCAGCCCTGGCCGGTGCCGGCCAGCGCCAGCGAGACCTCGCCCTTGGTCATCACCTGGGCCTTGCTCGAACGCGCCGCGCCGGCGTGGGCCTCGGCCGAGGCGTAGCTGCCGAGCACGTCGGAGATGCGGTGCACGCCGGCGAATTCGCCGGTGCCGTGG
>JABEEB010000304.1 GCA_012999515.1 Salifodinibacter halophilus
GTACGACGGGCGACATCGCGCGCGTCCGTTTTCCTCGGCGTGCGTTACGGCCGCGTCGCGGCTTGCGCCGCTCCTACAGGGGGCTTCGGCCAGCCTCAGTCGAGCTCGCGGATCAAGCTGATTTCGTCGCGCAGTGGAATGCCGTGGCGGCCGAGCAGCGGGATCGCCGGGTCGGCTTCGCGTTCCAGGTCGATCGCGCCCGGCACCAACCGATGCAGGCGAAAACCACGGCGTTGGTAGAAGCGCAAAGCATCGAGGTTGTCGTTG
>JABEEB010000305.1 GCA_012999515.1 Salifodinibacter halophilus
CACGGCTGGGGGGCAGTCGATCCCGAGCGCACTGCGATCGGGTTCCTCGAACTCGTCGCGGACGAGGGGGTGAGCGCGATTGTTGACCGTGTCCCGCTCGAGGACTGGACGCCCGATCGGGACACAGACACACAGAATACTGATAGCGTCACGGATGGCCGCGATGTTGCGGTGGAGGAGCCGACACGCGAGGAAGTTCGGGCGATCTGTACGGCGCAATCCTTCGAGCGTGGTCGCGATTACGCCGAGAGCGAGCGCGTGCACGAC
>JABEEB010000306.1 GCA_012999515.1 Salifodinibacter halophilus
TCCACCACCTGCTGCCGGAATTCACCGCGCTGGAGAACGTGATGCTGCCGGTGCTGCTCGGCGGCCGCGATTCGCCCTCGGTCAAGGAAGCCACCGCGCGCGCGACCGCGTTGCTGGAATCGGTCGGCCTCGGCCATCGCCTCGGCCACAAGCCCGGCGAGCTGTCCGGCGGCGAACGCCAGCGGGCCGCGGTCGCGCGCGCCCTGGTCAACCGCCCGGCCTGCGTGCTCGGCGACGAACCCACCGGCAACCTCGACGAGAAAACCG
>JABEEB010000307.1 GCA_012999515.1 Salifodinibacter halophilus
GGCAGCGGATCGTCACCGCGCTGCCGTTGGCGAGCGAGTCGACCACCGAATACGTGGTGCCCGGGCCGGAGCGCACGTTGAGCGCCGAGCCACTGGTGCCGACCGTGCCCGGCGCACCGCCGCTGCTGGCGCCGCAGCTGTTCTTGCTGGTGTAGTTCTTCTTCTCGAAGTACCTCAGCGCCACGCCGTTCCACTTCGCCTTCTGCACCGCGCCGTTGTAGATCTGTTCGTAGTGCAGATGCGGGGCGAGGTCGTACTTGGCGCTGG
>JABEEB010000308.1 GCA_012999515.1 Salifodinibacter halophilus
CTTCGACCTGCAGATCCCAGGGCCGGTCGCCGCCGATGCGGATATCGGCCTGTCCCAGCAATCCTTCGACTCGTTGGTGCAGCGACGCAAGCGACATGGCGACCTCATGCTCGGGGGCGAAGCCCGGTGAGTGCTCGACGACTGTGGCGATGTTTGCGGCGCGCCGGCGGCGCGCTGCGCTCGTCCTGAGACGGCGGCACGCTGCGGCGGGCTTCCGAAGGCGCCTGGCGCGTGGCCCGATGAGTCCGGGCGCGCGGCCGGCGCCG
>JABEEB010000309.1 GCA_012999515.1 Salifodinibacter halophilus
CGACGGGGAAGTGCAGGTCGAGATCGAAGAGAACGTGCGTCGCCAGGAGGTGTTCGTCATTCAGCCGACGAACGCGCCGACGGCCGAGAATTTCATGGAACTGCTGGTCCTGATCGACGCGCTCAAGCGCGCATCGGTGGCCAACGTGACCGCGGTGGTACCGTACTTCGGCTACGCCCGCCAGGACCGCCGCCCGCGCTCCTCGCGCGTGCCGATCACCGCCAAGGTCGCGGCCAAGATGTTCGGCGCGGTCGGCGCCGACCGGG
>JABEEB010000310.1 GCA_012999515.1 Salifodinibacter halophilus
TAACGGTTTTCTTTCGCCCGGAGTCGTATGCGACAACTACGCACAGCGCGCGGAGCCGCCGTCCGCCCGCTTACAGTTCGACGCCGAACGAGTCCACGTCACCCGCGAGCGCGGCCATCGACCCGAGGAGTTCGGCCACGTCGTCGAGGTCGTTCGTAGAGACGACCTCCACGGGCGTGTGCATGTAGCGGTTCGGGATGCCGATGTTGAGCGAGGGAATGCCGGAGCGACTCGTGTAGAAGGCGTCCGCGTCGGTGCCCGTGCGG
>JABEEB010000311.1 GCA_012999515.1 Salifodinibacter halophilus
GTGATGCTGTTCTTGGCCGCGATCTGCTCGGCGCGTTCCTTGGCCTCGCTGATGCGGGTGGTGGTGACCGGGTGGGTCATCAGGTAATCGGGCGTCTCGCCGTACCAGTTGGCCTTGTTGCTGCGCGTGGCCAACGCCATGCGCTGGAAGAAGCCGGCCATCGCCCCGGTGTCGTAGTTGCTGCGGTACAGGGTCTGGATGCCGATGCGGTCGGCTTCGGACTCGTTGGAGCGGGTGTAGTTGATCTGGCGCTGCTGCATCAGGCC
>JABEEB010000312.1 GCA_012999515.1 Salifodinibacter halophilus
GCCGATGGCCACGTTCAAGTTCGCCTTCGGCGCGGCGCTGTAATTGGCGTTGCCGGCCTGGTTGGCGGTCAGCCCGCACGCGCCCGCGGCGAGCATGGTGACAGTGCTGCCGGCGACGGTGCACACCGCCGGCGTGGTGCTGGCGAACACCCCCGGGTTGCCCGAGGCGCCGCCGCTGGCCGACACAGTGAACGCGCCGCCCGGCGCATACGTCGGCGCGGCCGGATTGGCGGCGAAGGCGGTGATGGCCTGCGTCCCCTGAGCG
>JABEEB010000313.1 GCA_012999515.1 Salifodinibacter halophilus
GTCCCACAGGTCTGGACGGTCGATTCGCCCGGCGCGTGGCCCGAACAGCGGACGTTCTACGAGGAGCGCGTCACCTTCGCCTCGTGGTCGCCCGAGCGCCCCGAAGCCGCCTTCGGCATGGACAGAGGCGGCAACGAGCGCGCGCAGTTGTTCCGGCTCGAACCCGACACCGGCGTCATCGAGAACCTGACCGAACACCCCGACGCCAAGCACCGCTGGGGCGGCTGGAGCCACGACGGCGAGCGGTTCGCGTTCACCTCGAACC
>JABEEB010000314.1 GCA_012999515.1 Salifodinibacter halophilus
GGCGCGCTTGACGCACTCGTCGCCGCGCCCGACCTCGGAGGAGAACGCGACCAGCGGGCAGGGATAGTCGAAATCGGCGACGTGGCGGTCGGACAGGTACTCGCGCGCCAGCCGCGCGGCCGCCGGCGGATCGGTTTCGCAGCCGCCGGCGGGCATCGCGGTCAGGATGTGCTCGACCGCCTCGGCGTACAGGTCCTGCTTGCGCTTGAAGTGGTTGTAGAAGCCGCCGCGGGTCAGGCCGGCCTCGGCCATGATCTCGTCGATC
>JABEEB010000315.1 GCA_012999515.1 Salifodinibacter halophilus
CTCTTCGGCCGGCAGCACTTCGATCCGGGCCAGGGCGCGCTGCGGTTCCTGCGCCAGCGCCTCGACCAGCCCCGCCACCGCCATGCGCATGTTGGCGCCGATGCGTTGCGGATCCATCGGCTCGCAGCACTGCACGCCGAGCGAGAAGCCCTCGCCGTCGTCGTTGAGGTTGAGCAGCAGCGGGTAGTTGCTGCGTTCCTGGCTGTCGATCACCCGCGCGCCGTCCCACAGCGGCGTGTGCGCGCCGGCGCGGGTGGTGCGGTTG
>JABEEB010000316.1 GCA_012999515.1 Salifodinibacter halophilus
CACCAGCGCGATCGGCGCGGCGATGATCGGCTGGTACGGCACCGCGATGCTGTGCTACGTGACGCCGAAGGAACACCTGGGCCTGCCCAACAAGCACGACGTGCGCGAAGGCCTGATGGCGTACAAGATCGCCGCGCATGCCGCCGACCTGGCGAAGGGCCACCCGGGCGCGCAGGCGCGCGACAACGCGATGAGCAAGGCGCGCTTCGAGTTCCGCTGGGAAGACCAGTTCAACCTCGGCCTGGACCCGGAGCGGGCGCGCGAG
>JABEEB010000317.1 GCA_012999515.1 Salifodinibacter halophilus
GACCTCGATCTCGCGGCGCTCGCCGCGAGATCGAGGTCGATCGCGGCCGCGTCCAGTTCCAGGTCGCCGCCGATCCGGCGCGGCCGTTCTCGGTCAAGGCCGGCACCGGCACCATCCGCGACATCGGCACCACCTTCCAGGTCAGCAAGAACGGCAACGAGGTCAACGTCGGCCTGATCGATGGCGCGGTGGTGGTCTCCAACGGGCTGGCGCAGACCGGCAGCACGCTGTCGCCGGGCCAGCAGCTCAGCTACGACCACAGCGG
>JABEEB010000318.1 GCA_012999515.1 Salifodinibacter halophilus
CGGTGACGCACCTCTCGTGAGACCGACCGAGAGACGACGGCCACGCGCCCTCAGATTCGAAGCGGCGTCCACGACCGCGGGCCGTCGTCGAGGCCGCGGACCCGGAACTCGGGGTCGCCGTCGGTGTCGCGCGTCTCGACGAAGCCGTCGAACGGCTGTTTGAGGAGCGCGAGTTCGCGCTCGTCGACGAAGCCGGTGTCGAGCATAAACACGCCCGTAAACCCCGCCGCTGAGATACGACCCGTGATGACGTGCAGGAACTGGA
>JABEEB010000319.1 GCA_012999515.1 Salifodinibacter halophilus
GGGATCGTCGCTGACCCGCCAGTGCGCCAGATAGGTCAGCCAGACCAGGGTGGCGCCGAGGAAGGCGCCGGCGACCTGGGCGAGCACGAAGCCCGGTACCACGGCCCAGGACAGCTTGCCGATCGCGGCCAGGGCGATGGTCAGCGCCGGGTTCATGATCGCGCCGCTGGTCGGGCCGGCGATGTAGATGCCGATCAGCACCGCCAGGCCCCAGGCCGCGGTGATCACGCCCCAGCCGGCGCCTTGCGCCTTGGATTGGTTGAGC
>JABEEB010000320.1 GCA_012999515.1 Salifodinibacter halophilus
ATGGAAAAGGGCATGGTGGTGCAGTCCGGCAACGACGCCGCGATCGCCCTGGCAGAGCACGACGCCGGCAGCGAGGACGCCTTCGCCGCGCTGATGAACCAGTACGCCGCGCGCATCGGCCTGAAGAACAGCCACTTCATGAACCCGCACGGGCTGTCGCAGGAGAACCACTACTCCACCGCGCACGACCTGGCCCTGCTCGGCCGCGCGCTGATCCACGACTTCCCGACCGCGTACTCGTACAACAAGATCAAGGAACTCAAGG
>JABEEB010000321.1 GCA_012999515.1 Salifodinibacter halophilus
GCGGTAGTTGTACATCCACTGGCTGTAGTCGGTGCTGTCCTGCTCGCGCAGGAACGCTTCGCCGATCGCTTTCTCCTGGCCGCGCACGCGCACCGCCAGGCCGGGGTTGGCGACGCCGCCGGCGATCAGCTCGGCGACGAACTCCGCCGCGCCTTCGGTCAGCGACATCAGCCGCACGTTGCCGCGCGGGTCTCCCGGCGGCAATTCCAGCGCGGCAGCGGGCTGCTGGATGTGGGCGTACTCGTGCGCGATCACCCGCACGAAG
>JABEEB010000322.1 GCA_012999515.1 Salifodinibacter halophilus
GCCTCGCGCAGGAACCACACCTGCACCTCGTCGCCGACCCGCGGCACCCGGCTGGCGTCGAACTGGCCGGTCTTGGTGACCCAGCGCTCGGCGCCCAGGTGGTCGGTGAAGCGGGCGACGAAGCGGATGCGCGGTTCGTTGTCGACTTCCACCCCGGTGTGCTGGGTTTCGGTGACCAAGCCGGTGGTGCGCTGGCCCTGGGCCAGGGTCTCGCGCATGCGCCGTTGCTGGCGCAGATGGCGGCGGCGCGCGGCCAGCGCGGCCC
>JABEEB010000323.1 GCA_012999515.1 Salifodinibacter halophilus
TGCGTGACCGGCGGCGAGCCGCTGGCGCAGAAGCGCTGCATCGAGTTGCTCAAGCGCCTGTGCGATGCCGGTTACGAGGTCTCGCTGGAAACCTCCGGCGCGATCGACATCGCCGCGGTCGATCCGCGCGTGTCGCGCGTGCTCGACATCAAGACCCCGGACTCCAAGGAAGCTCACCGCAACCTGTGGAGCAACCTGCCGCTGCTGAGCGCGCGCGACCAGATCAAGTTCGTGATCTGCAGCCGCGAGGACTACGAGTGGTCC
>JABEEB010000324.1 GCA_012999515.1 Salifodinibacter halophilus
CGGTGATCGTCAACCGCGACGCGCTGAGCGCGGCGGTGGCCAACGCGCGCGCCGCGTTGAAGCTGGCCGAGATCGACTTGGCCAACACCCGCATCCTGGCGCCGCAGGACGGCCAGCTCGGCGAGATCGGCGTGCGCCTGGGCCAGTACGTCACTCCGGGCACCCAGCTGATGCAGTTGGTGCCGCACCGGGTGTGGGTGGTGGCGAACTTCAAGGAATCGCAGACCGCGGCGATCCGCCCCGGGCAGGCGGCGTGGTTCCGGG
>JABEEB010000325.1 GCA_012999515.1 Salifodinibacter halophilus
CGCCGGCGATGCGGTTGGCGACGTAGCCGCCGGCACCGGTCAGCGCGGCGGATCCAGCCACGCTGCCCCACTGGCTGTTCTTGATCAGCTCGCCCATCGAGCCGAGCTGACTGCCTATGCCCGCCGTGAAGCCAGCGGTCAGGCCGCTGCCCACCGCGCTGCGTAAGCTGAAGTGGTCGACAGCGCCGACCACTTTGCCTACCGCTTGGCTGGCGATGCTCCCCGCGAAACCACCCACAGTGGCGGCCGCCATCGTTGCGAAGG
>JABEEB010000326.1 GCA_012999515.1 Salifodinibacter halophilus
CCACGTCTACGTGGTTCATACCCACGTTCAGAGTTCGCGCCGACTAAAAGGCTTCAACTCGCGGCGGGGAAACCACCGACGAGCGCGGACCCGTATCGACTCGTCGCCGCGATCACCGGCAGGGAACGCTGCCCACACCGGCCCCGCCTTCTCCCCCGTCCCCGAAGCAGCGGAAAACACCGCGACAGGGGGTATACCGTATGAATCTTCTGCCCACGGCCGAAAGGACTAATCCGACCCCACTCTTGTCAATTGGTATCATGG
>JABEEB010000327.1 GCA_012999515.1 Salifodinibacter halophilus
AGCGTATACTGAATCATTTCGACCAAGGACTAGTTACAGATATCATGCACAATTTCTGTCGTTCGTAACTATTTCTCCCTTCGTAGAGAAGGTCGTATATGGCGAGAATCGTGGCAGAGAAGCGTCTACGGGCAGGAATCACGTCTACAGGTCCGTGGAGAGCAGCGGCCCATCGGAGCGGGAGAAATGTTGAGTGCAGCCACCGAGGAATGGCTCTCCCGGCAGCTCTGCCCGCGATCTTGCCTCTATCGAGTATCGTTGTTA
>JABEEB010000328.1 GCA_012999515.1 Salifodinibacter halophilus
AGACTGGCATTTTTATGTTCACCTACTCCCTCGGGTGGGCTTGCGCTCCATCGCCGACCGCGATTCCCGTGGCGACTCGAAGCATCATGACCCCCCGAAGGCTGTACAACCTATTCCGGATCCCGTAGTTAAAAACGCTTTCAAAGCAATCCGGAATGCGAACGCGGAGCACGGGGCCGACGCCGGCCGCATGGAACGGTAACGCCCTTCGGGGTCGCGGGCGAACGAGGAACTAATGACCGTGGGAGAGACCGCCGCCGCGCT
>JABEEB010000329.1 GCA_012999515.1 Salifodinibacter halophilus
AGTTCGAGTGCGAGATCCCGGACGAAGAGGCCGAGAAGATCACCTCGGTGCAGCAGGCGATCGATTACGTCAAGGCGCACGTCAAGTCGTAATCGGCCGCGACGCAGCCGCGCGCGAGTCCTCGCGCGCGGTGTGCGCCGGCATGCGTTGCGCGACCATCGCACGACCATCGCAATGGATCGATAAGCAACCACCCGGGGCCGCATAGCGGCCCCGTGCTTTTCCGGGGCGTCGATACGCCAGCGTAGCGTAGCGGCCGCTTCG
>JABEEB010000330.1 GCA_012999515.1 Salifodinibacter halophilus
CGCCGCTGCTCCTCGGTCTCCCGGCCGTCGGCCGTCTCCTCGGCCTCCCGGAGCAGGTACTCCGAGGCCAAAAGGTAGCTCTCCTTGAGCGTCTGGTAGAACGGGTTGCTCTCCCACTCCGGCGCGGAGAAGCGTCTGTCCGATCTCCCCTCCCGCTTCTGCCGCGGCAGCCCCCAGAAACGGGCCGTCGCCTCGTTCCACACCTCCAGCGTGGATTCGAAGAGGCGGCGGTTGTACTCTAGCGCCCGCTCGGTGGCCCGCACC
>JABEEB010000331.1 GCA_012999515.1 Salifodinibacter halophilus
AGCGCCGCGACGCGGCCGTCGGCGCCGCGTTCGAAGCGCAGGCGCAGGCGCGGATCGTCGCTGAGGCAGAACAGGTCCGGCTGCAGCGCGATCAGCGTCTGCGGCGGGCGGCGGCCGTCGCGCAGCACCAAGCGGCCGTCTTGCTCGTCGATGCGCATGCGCTCGTACTGGCCGAGGTAATCGGCCGCCACCATCGCCACCGGCGCGGCCTGCGCGCGCAGCGTTTCCAGAGCCCAACGCGCTTCCAGCGCGCCGGTGCCTGTG
>JABEEB010000332.1 GCA_012999515.1 Salifodinibacter halophilus
GTCCAGGTCATCGTCAAGATGGGCGGCGCGATCTTCGCCATCGGCTTCATGATCTGGGGCCTGCGCGGCGGCCTCCATCAGTTCTGGTCGACCGCGATGGCCGAAGGCAAGATGCACACCTTCGATTTCAGCTTCGACCTGACCAAGGCCACCGTGTGGGGCTTCTTGTTCCTGGTGCTGTTCGAGGTGGTGCTGACCTTCCCCAAGGATCAGGTGCTGATGCAGCGCACCTTGTCGACCAGCTCGGCCAGGGAAGCCGGCCG
>JABEEB010000333.1 GCA_012999515.1 Salifodinibacter halophilus
TGCATCGGCCTGCAGATGGACATCCTGGCGTTGCTCGACAAGCCCTGGCTGTTCGCGCTGGGCATCATCTGGATCGCCGTGCACATCGCGATCCTGTGGGGCGTGGGCCGTTTGTTGAAGGTGCCGCTGTTCTATTTCGCCATCGGTTCGCAGAGCAACATCGGTGGGCCGGCCTCGGCGCCGGTGGTGGCTTCGGCGTTCCATCCCTCGCTGGCGCCGGTCGGCGCCTTGCTCGGCACGCTGGGCTACGCGACCGGCACCGG
>JABEEB010000334.1 GCA_012999515.1 Salifodinibacter halophilus
GAGCAAATATGCAGTTCCCGCATCTGTCGCGCAACTGATGGAGCCGTATATGAGAGAACTCCCTGACGACGTAGAAGTGGACGCATATCAGGCAAGCGCCACGGACTTCTAACTGATTCGGATATCTGAAAGCGGCAAATCCGTTCTGACACGCAGTTCTAGCGCTCGAGGCGTTATTAATTGAAATCGACAGACGGTGAGGGGAGGTTACCGCAACGGGTGTCCTTAACGACCGCTCGATAGCGGCAAAGACCTCGGTTAGA
>JABEEB010000335.1 GCA_012999515.1 Salifodinibacter halophilus
CAAAACCGGCCAGCAGCGCGCCTGGTGGCGCGCGCCGGCCTCGCCTTCCGCGCTGGCGTGGGCGATCGCCCGCGCCGCCGGCGAACACGACGGCCCGCTGCTGGCGGTGACCCGCGACAACCACGGCGCGCACCAGCTCGAAGCCGACCTGCGCACCTTGCTCGGCGTCGCCGGCGCGGCCGACGGTGCGCTGCCGGTGCTGCCGTTCCCGGATTGGGAGACGCTGCCCTACGACGTCTTCAGCCCGCATCCGGACATCGTCT
>JABEEB010000336.1 GCA_012999515.1 Salifodinibacter halophilus
CTGCGGCCTTCGGCTTGTTCGCGGGAGGCGATTTCGAGGAGGGAGCGTTCGCCTGCGTTCTTGGCGAGTCTGGCGCGCTCGGAGGGACCAGACGCGGCCGCCAATTGCTGCTGTGTCTCGGGAGCTTTAAGGCTTGGAATACCTCGGTCGGCAAGGTACTGCTTGAGTTCAACTTTGAGGGGGCCGTCGTTGATTTCGGCTACAACCGTTTCGGATACGGCTAGCTTTAGATGGTTGGCTGTCGCGGCATCTAAGTATGTATC
>JABEEB010000337.1 GCA_012999515.1 Salifodinibacter halophilus
CGCTGCAACGTGGCCGCGCCGAGCCCTACGAGTATCCGGTCGAGTTCCTGCGCACGGAAACGCTCAATGACGATCTTGCCGACCTCCTCGCCCGCCTCGGCGTCGATGCGGCGCGCACGGACGCGGTGCGCACGCATGCGCGCGTGCTGCCCGAGCAGGCGCACGAAACCCGCGAGCGAAAAGATGCCGATGAGTATTTCGACGAGGAGCTGCGCGATTTCGTTCTGCGCAAGGAGGCTTTCCTGTTCAACCGCTTCCCTGAG
>JABEEB010000338.1 GCA_012999515.1 Salifodinibacter halophilus
CTCAGGCGCGCGTAGCCGGGCGAGAACTCGATCGGCCAGCCGAACGCGGCGAGCATGCGCTCGGTGTAGTCGCGGGTCGGATGCGGTTCGTGCACCACGGTGTCGCCCTGCGCGTACAAGCCGGCCAGCAGCAGCGCCGACTTCACCTGCGCGCTGGCGACCGGCAAGGTGTATTCGATCCCGCGCAGTTCGCGGCCGCCGTGGATGCGCAGCGGCGGCAGGCCGCCGTCGACGGTGTCGATGCGCGCGCCCATCGCCGCCAG
>JABEEB010000339.1 GCA_012999515.1 Salifodinibacter halophilus
GGCGCGACCGGGCCGCGCGCATCGGCCCAGGGCCCGGCCGCGACCATGCCGACCACACTTGCGGCGAGGGTGCCGGCGAAGGCCAGCGCGTACAGCGGCAGGCCGTCGAGCGCGCGCGCCACGGTCGGCATCGCGGTGGTCACCGCCAAGGCTTCGAACCCGACCAGAGCCACCAGCGCGACCGCGCCGGCGGTGAGGCCGCGGTAGCGCGGCGCGAACAGGCTTTCTTCTTGCATGGACATCGCGGCGGGGCCTGCGGGCCC
>JABEEB010000340.1 GCA_012999515.1 Salifodinibacter halophilus
CGACGGCTGGCGCCACGGCGTCGCCCACGGCGCCGACTGGCTGCTGCAGCTGAGCCTGAATCCCGCGCTGGAACCGTCGCAGCAGCAGCGCCTCATCGCCGCGATCGCGACCCAGGCGGTGCCCGCCTCCGGCCACGCCTACGTGTTCGGCGAACCCGAACGGTTGGCGCGGCCGCTGTTGGCCGCCGCCGCGCATGCGCAGTGGCCGGCCGCGCGTTGGCAGGCCTGGATCACCGCGCTCGCCGCCAAGGTCGGCGCGCTGG
>JABEEB010000341.1 GCA_012999515.1 Salifodinibacter halophilus
ATCGCCATGACCAGGAACTGCAGATTGCCGGCCGCGCCGACGCCGGCGATGGCGGCATCGCCCAGGCGCGAGACGAAGTAGAGATCGATCAGCACGTACAGCATCTGGAACAGCATGCCGATGCCGATGGGCACGGCGAGCGAGATCAGGTGTTTGGGAATCGAGCCTTGGGTGAGGTCGCGCATGCGGTGGCCTGTGGAGTGGGGCGCGGGGAGCGGGGGGGACGATGGATTCGGGAAAAACGCAGCGGTGGACGCTGCGAC
>JABEEB010000342.1 GCA_012999515.1 Salifodinibacter halophilus
CATCACGCATGACTGCCTCGTCGCTGAGTTCGGTGAGGGACTCGCGAACGTCGGCGAGGGTCTGCTCGTACTCATCGACATTCGCTTCCCACCCCGCTTCGAGGAGTGCGTCGCCGGCGTCGGATTCAACCGGTGCGGCAGCCGGCCGCTCACCCCAGCGGGCTTGTCCAGCGCCCGTGACGTCCGCCTCGTCGAACGTCACGTAGTAATCAAAGACGCCGTCGGCATGCGGGGAGACGCCGACCAATCGGTCGAACGTTGAT
>JABEEB010000343.1 GCA_012999515.1 Salifodinibacter halophilus
CGCCGTCCTCGTAGGTCTCGTTGATGATCTCGATGAGGTTCCGCTCGGAGTCCGCCTGATCGGTCTGGTAATCGTTGCGCCCGCCGTACGTCGACTCCATGACGAGCGTCTCGACGCGCGGGAAGTCGTTGACCGCGCCGTTGAACAGGCGGGTGTCCTCGTAGTGGATGTCCCCCGAGAAGGCGACGTTGTAGAGCCCGTCGCCGATGTGGAAGTGCGAGACGGCGCTCCCGAGGATGTGGCCGGCGTTGTGGAACGTGAGC
>JABEEB010000344.1 GCA_012999515.1 Salifodinibacter halophilus
AGCAGGCGCTGTTCAACGTGCTGGAGAACGCGGTCAAGTTCTCCCCGGCCGACGCGGCGGTGACGGTGGACGCGCGCCGCGTCGACGGCGAACCCGGCGGGCCGGACCATTTGCTGCGCATCGACGTCAGCGACCGCGGCCCCGGCATCCCGGCCGCCGACCGCGAGCGCGTGTTCGACCGTTTCGCGCGCCTGGAAGAACACCGCGGCTCGCCCGGCACCGGCCTGGGCATGAGCCTGGTGCGGGCGATCCTGCACCGGCAC
>JABEEB010000345.1 GCA_012999515.1 Salifodinibacter halophilus
CGAATGCGTGGCGCTCATGTACAGCCACAGCGCGAGGTAGCCGATCAGCGCCAGCGGCAAGGTCGCCACGCCTTGCGCGGTGGCCCAGGTGCGCGGGCTGCGGTCGGGATGCGCGCGCAGCCAGTCGGCGTTGCGCAGCGGGTACCAGGTCCAGCAGATCACCGCGCCGAACGCGAGCAGGCCTCCGAGCGCATAGCTGCGCAGGTCGGCGTGGGTTTGCGCCTGCAGCTCGCGCAGTTCGGCGCGGTTGACGCAGGCGATG
>JABEEB010000346.1 GCA_012999515.1 Salifodinibacter halophilus
TAGTTGTACTTGAACGCCGAACTGTCCTCCATGAAGCCGTAGTAGAGGACGCGGCCGGCCCCGCGGCGCTCGACGGCGACGAGCGAGGTGCCGCCGGTCGTGTTCACGAGCGACTGGCCCGCCCGGAGGTCGCCCGCGATGTACTCGGTCGGCGGCGGGAAGGTGATGTCGCGGGTAATCGGGTGGCTCTCGACGGTCCCGATGGTCGGGTTCGTCTCGACGCTCCCCTGCGAGACGAGACGCAGGTCGCCGTAGTTCGGCG
>JABEEB010000347.1 GCA_012999515.1 Salifodinibacter halophilus
CAGCCCCACCCACAGCAGCTGCAGCCGGCCGAGCGCGTCCAGGCGCCGGCGCAGCTCCTCCAGCGCGCTGTCCTGGTAGGCGCGCATGGCCTTGAGGTCGTAGCCCACGCGCACACCGCCCAGGCGCTGCTGGCCGATCTTGATCGGCGCCGACACGTCGAAGGTGTTTTCGCTCCACTGCCCCAGCAGCGCCGGCGCGGCGACGATGCGCGCGGCCAGCGGGTCGTCCATGCGCTTGCCGTAGCTGGGGATTTCTTCGCTG
>JABEEB010000348.1 GCA_012999515.1 Salifodinibacter halophilus
ACGTCTCGCCGTCGTAGCCGACCGTCGCGCGCTCGCCGTTGCCGCTGAGCACGGCGCTGCCCAGCGGCAGCGGCGCGCCGGCGGCGTCGCGCAGGATCAGCACCGCCGCGCGGATCTTCTCGATCGAGAAGCGCACCACGGTGCCGGAGCGGTCGCGCGGGGTGGAC
Source organism: Salifodinibacter halophilus (assembly GCA_012999515.1). Taxonomy (NCBI): domain Bacteria; kingdom Pseudomonadati; phylum Pseudomonadota; class Gammaproteobacteria; order Salinisphaerales; family Salinisphaeraceae; genus Salifodinibacter; species Salifodinibacter halophilus. Next base: position 168 of record JABEEB010000348.1, read on the forward strand.
AGGGTTTCGACCCGGTCCAGGCGCGTGTCGGCCGCAGTTCCATCGGGTCGATGCCGATGCGGTTGCGTTGCCAGGCGTTGAGCGGCGTCACCAGC
>JABEEB010000349.1 GCA_012999515.1 Salifodinibacter halophilus
GAGCACGACCAGGTTGAGCACCTGGGCGGCGTTGTCGGGCAGGGCGCGCAGGCGCTGGAACAGGTAGCCCAGCGCCAGCATCGCCAGGACCAGGGCGAAGGCGTCGAAAGCCATGAGTCGCGGCGTGATGGCGGTGACGGCCATGGTCGCGGCTGGCGGCCGCCGGCTCAAGACGGCTTTCGGCGTAGGCGCGCGCGACGGACATGAGCCGGCGGCGGCGCGTTCTGCGCGTTGCTGGAGGCGGGACGTTGCCGCCCGCGTG
>JABEEB010000350.1 GCA_012999515.1 Salifodinibacter halophilus
GCCGCGGTCGCGAGCAGTCCGGATTGCCTTCATGATGTGCTCGTCAGTGACGCCCGCGTCACTGACTTCGCCGGGATCGAGACGTGGCTCTCCGTCTGAGACGATATCGTGGTCGGCGGCCACCGCCCGTATGTCGCGGGCGGTAGCCTTGATCGCTCGTCGGTCGGCCAGTGAGAATCGTCGCCGCCACATATAGTTGATTGCCTGCTGAGTCGGTGCTCGTCCGAGTTCGAACCGGATGAACACGTAGGCTGTCCCTTTC
>JABEEB010000351.1 GCA_012999515.1 Salifodinibacter halophilus
GTCTTCGGATTGCACCGCCATGGGTTTTCTCCGCCATCGGCATTGTGGATAGGTATTTGTGGATCTGGGAGTGGAACCGTCCAACGTTTCGCGACTGCAACCGACTGCACGGCCCGTTACAGCTTGCGTATTGATCAGCCGCGGTCGAGCCACCCTGAAACTGGCGGCAACGGACCAACAAGAAGGACGCGTCGACTGCTTAAGCCCTGGCCGACGCAGCTTGCGACTGAGTTGTGCTGGATATACCGTCCATTCGGATCCG
>JABEEB010000352.1 GCA_012999515.1 Salifodinibacter halophilus
CGCCGAAGTTCTTCAGCAGCAAATCGCCGGGGAAGATGTTGCTCAAGGCCAGGTCGCGGATCGCCTGCCCATAGTCGATCACCGCCGCGCGCGCGGCCTCCGGCGTCTGCTCGCGCACGTACAGGTTGAGCGGGCGCAGGCGGCGCTCGACATAGCACAGGTGCAGCACCAGGTCGTCGCCGTCGAGGGTGATGCTGCCGGCGCAAGTGTCCAGCAGTTCGTGGAGCAGGTCCGGATCGAAGCGCGCGCGCTCAAAGCGCAG
>JABEEB010000353.1 GCA_012999515.1 Salifodinibacter halophilus
CAGCTGACCGAAGTGCGCGCGCCCGCCGTCGCCGGCCTGCGCGAGCTCACTCAATACAGTTACGACGCCGCCGGCAACGTCACCCGGATCAAGAGCCTGCGCGGCAGCACGACCCTGGCCGAGACCGTCTATCAGTACGACGCCAACGGCAATGTGCTGTGGCAGTGGGACACCGTCGATCCGGCCAGCGGCGCTTCTGCGACCGCGATCCAGCGCACCTGGACGGCGAACAATCAACTGGCCACGGAAACCGTCTACACCG
>JABEEB010000354.1 GCA_012999515.1 Salifodinibacter halophilus
CAACAGACAGGTGGCGTAGATCAGCGCCGCGAGCCGGCCGCTGCCGGGCGCCAGCCGCCGCGCGCAGCCCGCGGCCAACAACACGCAGGCCAGATACGACAAGGCGATCGGCAGGCGCGCGGCCCAGGCGGTTTCGCCGAACGCCGATACGCTGGCGGCGATCAGCCAGTACGCGCCGGGCGGCTTGGTCCAGTGCCCGGTCTCGAGGTTGCGCATCGGCGTCAGCCACTCGCCGCGGTCGAGCATGGTCAGGGCGATGTTG
>JABEEB010000355.1 GCA_012999515.1 Salifodinibacter halophilus
ATCGCGGCGACGATGCCGGCGACCGGATGGATCAGCACGCCGCAGGCCACGCCGGCGGCGAGCGACAGCGCGGCCATCGCCCCGCCCAGGCGCACCGGCGGCAGCGGCTTGAAATCGACATCGGCGAACAAGACGTCCGGCGAATTGAGACAGCGTGCGCCGTAGCTGTTGCGCGTGATCACCACCTCGCCGTGGCGGGCGACGATCTCCTCGCGGATCGGCAGGCCTTCGGCGTCGTAGGGCACGCGCGGTTCGTTGCTCG
>JABEEB010000356.1 GCA_012999515.1 Salifodinibacter halophilus
GTGGTCCCGTGTGGCGTCGACACGCCATCGCGGTCGGCGTCGTCCCAACTGTGTCGAGTCGCCGAAAGCGCCGCCGCTCGCCGGATGGGTGTCAGAAAAGTCGAATCGAAACGTCGTCCCGAACTACAGTTCGTCCTCGAAGTCTTCGAGGGCGTAGACGGTGTCGGAGCCGCGGCGGTCGAGCGTCTCGTTGGCCAGCAGCCAGTAGACGACCGACAGCGCGCGTCGACCCTTGTTGTTCGTCGGGACGACGAGGTCGACG
>JABEEB010000357.1 GCA_012999515.1 Salifodinibacter halophilus
AAGGCTGGAGAATGGTGTAGAACACGACCGAGGACATCTGCGCAGAAATGAGCAAGAACACCGAAGTTCGTCTCCTGCCGCATCACTTGCTCCACCTTTGCCCAAAAGCCTGGGCGATCCATGTCCCAGATTCGAACTAAGTGGAGCGAAGCCTGAAGACGAACGGCGGGATGTGGATCGACTAGGAGACGATCCACCATCGGCATCAAAGCTGCATGAAGCGCTGGCCGCTGAAGGAGCAGATTGAGTGAGGTCTCCGCTG
>JABEEB010000358.1 GCA_012999515.1 Salifodinibacter halophilus
CCTCCGAAGCCCAGCGCGCGACCGACAGCCAGGCGCTGCTCAACTGGGGCTTCCGCTTCTTCGAGACCCACAAGCTCTACGACGCCGGCAAGGCCATCGCCAAGCAGAAGGTCTGGAAGGGCCAGAGCGCCGAAGTGCAGCTCGGCGTGGCCGAGCCGCTGCTGGTGACCGTGCAGCGCGGCAAGTACCCGCAGCTCAAGCCGAGCATGGACGTGCCCAAGACCCTGGTCGCGCCGATCAAGAAGGGCCAGGCCATCGGTTC
>JABEEB010000359.1 GCA_012999515.1 Salifodinibacter halophilus
GCCGAAGCGGGGCGTTTTGCTCGCTGCGACCGCCGCGATCCGCATTGCGCGGATCGCAGTGGATATCAGCGCTTGTCCGACGCCACGTAATCGCGCATGCCGTGGCCGGTGTAGATCTGGCGCGGGCGGCCGATCTTGTTTTCCGGATCGTTCTGCTGCTCCAGCCAATGCGACACCCAGCCGGCGGTGCGGGCGATGGCGAACATCTCGGTGAACATCTCCACCGGAATGCCGAGCGCCTTGTAGATGATGCCCGAGTAGA
>JABEEB010000360.1 GCA_012999515.1 Salifodinibacter halophilus
CAGCTGGCCGCGGTCGTCGCCACCGAGAGCCCTCTCCCCGGCCGACTCCCTCGCCTCACCAACCGCGTCGCTCGCGCGCTCGAAGGCGTCGGTCACATCCGCCATACGACCACCTCCACGTCGACGACGCCGTACAGCGGCCCTGCGTTGCCGTCCTGAACGAAGTACTCCTCGTCGGCCGCGGCGTCGACCGATTCGAGCGTCTTCGGCGTCTCGACCGCGCGGGGGTCACCGCCCGGAGAGGTACCCGGCTCGGTCAGCG
>JABEEB010000361.1 GCA_012999515.1 Salifodinibacter halophilus
TCGGTCTTGTTGAAATAGCCCGACGCGCGCGCCGGCGCCACCGAGGGCGAGGCGCTGCCGACGATGGGCGCGTCGCTGGTGTTGCGCGCGTAGTAGGTGGTTTCGTACTGCTCGCCCGGGCGCACCTTCATGCTCACCACGTGCGGGCGGAATTCCCACGGCAGCTTGGAATTGACGCTGCCGTCGAACTGCACGGTGACGATGCGGTCGCTGACCGCATGGCCGCCGCGGTCGGCGTCGGCGACGCCGCGCTCCAGACGGA